>SKQJ01000002.1 GCA_007119075.1 Bacteroidales bacterium
AGGGAACCAGCAGCTATATCTGCAGGGGCAAAGGGAATCCCGAAAGCTTCCGGAGCTGTTCCCACGGTGCCGGCAGGGTTATGGGAAGAAAACAGGCCCAGAAGCTGCTTGACCTGAAAAAAGAACGAAGGCTGCTCGATGAAAAAGGGATCATCCATGGCATGACAAGCCACAGGGATCTTGACGAGGCAACATCTGCATATAAGGATATTAACCTGGTGATGAAGCTCCAGCAAGACCTGGTTGAAATTGTCACCGAGCTCCAGCCGCTGGCGGTTGTGAAGGGCTGACCCCCAGGATTGACAGGCTCCCATTTTTTTTTGACAGAGCGGGAACATGATTCCATAATCCAGCTAGAATTAACGGCCACTGTAGAAGGTCTGCATCTGCTGTTTTTCCCTGGATTTATAATATTATTTAGAATTACTTTAAATAACTCCGGGATTAAGGAGGCATTTAAATCAGGGCAATTGTTAAAGGGAATCATAGAAAAAAAGAATGGTTCCGCTATTTATAAAAAGCAGATTTTTCTGAAACAATACTGGTTATTTATTTGATATCAATTATTTACAAATAACAAAACGCATGTGCGGTCATAATTATATATTTATATATTATAATTTTATGCACCTCATAACGTCACCATGAAAAAACTCTACAACCTCGTGTTTTGCTTACTTTTAGTTGCTTCTCCCGTTTACACCCAGCCACCCGACCCCCTGAACTGGACGGAGCCCATTGTGGTTCCGGGCAGTATCTATGTTATATGGGGAGGCGGAGAGAGTGCGAATTCATTAAAACCCATGCTGGATGTATTTTCCGGCACAATCGGAGAATTAAGATCCGATTCCCTGGACATCCCGGTCGCAAGGAACAGTAAAATGACCCTGTCAGTTGTAGACATTGACAATACGGGAATTGATGCAGTTTTTGGCGCCTGGGAGGGTGATAACTCGTCTGTTGAACTGTTCCTGATCAACCCGAACAATCATAGAAAAATCCCTGTGGAAGGAACATTGATCGGAGGAAATGGTGAACACAAGCGTATTTTTATTGTACCGGGCGATTATAACGGCAATAAAAAAGAAGAATTTGTGCTGGCATTCATAGATGCCGACCAGCACATCAATATTATGTTATATGGCTCCGATGGAAACAATATTGAACTGTTTGCAGCCACGAAAAATGAGGAATTAACAGGGAATCCACTTAACAGGATGAGGTTTTCGGTTATTTCGGGCGACTTCAGCAATGATGGCAGGGATGAAATCGCCCTGATCTATTATAATGAAACAAACGATCCGGTATCTGAAAACGGACTGTATATCAACTTCTATGATTATAACGGCAATGCTATTGTTCCAAAAGCAAAAAATGTCATTCTTACCGAGGAATCCATTACAGAGTCACGATTATTTTCCCTGAATCAAATCGAGGTTGTCGCATGTGCAGTTCCCGGTTACGGGGAACGGCAGGATATGATTGCCGTAGCACTGACAACTTTGCACAACAGCAGTCCGAATTATGATGACACCTTTCTTCAGCTGGTAATGCCCGGTTTGAATCTTGAATCCATTATTTTCGATGCCTCCAAACAGGAAACCGGGTACAACAACCCCAATTTTCTGCCTTCAATTGCTCTGGCCTCGGGGGATATTAACAATGACGGATCTGCAGAACTGGTCTTTATCCGCTCGGGCTCATATGAACTTTACAGCACCGATAGCGATTTGAACCTTAGCAGACAGAGAACAGGAGGATTCGCAACGGGTGGTAGCAGTGGCAGAGATGAATTGGAGGAAAGCTACGATTATATTGCGATTACCAATGTTGATGAAACACCGGGAAAGGATCTGGTAATAGTGAAGAATATCTACAGCGATGACTGGGAAAATCCTTTTCCGCAAGGGTTTAATATGAACTTTTATGGTGTGACAGATGGTAATCTGACCTCCTTCGGATTAAAATCCTCATCCGAAAATCTGGCAGAGATCCCGTATGAATGGCCAAACAGGCCCTATGCACTTGCCGTAGGCGATTTTGAAAATTCCCGGATAACAATACAGGCACCCCGGTACCACCTTCAAAGCGGAGTATCCCAGCCCATTGTGATCTTAAATTCTCCCCCTCTTCATTTTGATATTTTCGATGAAGAGATCTTTGACATCAATGATTGTTTTAACGGCGGCCCCTGCGGTTTCTCCTCCAGGTATACCAAAGTTTCTTCCAGGTCGGTCGAACTCACCACAGAGATAAAAAGTTCCTGGAGTGTCTCCGCCGGTATGGCCAGATCAGGCTCAGTGAGTGTGGGGGCAACCGCGGAGGCTGCACCTCTGGGTGTTGGAGGTACTGTCTCTGTCGGGTATTCGGAAAATTTCGAGTATCATCTGCTAGGCGAGTATGGTGAAAATTTTGAGTACACAAACACCAGGACCGAGACACAGACTGTTCACATCGCAGTAACAGCTACAAGGGATGACCAGATTTTTTCAACTATTACCGACTACAACGTATGGGAATATCCTTACTTCATCGGAGACAATACCCGGGAAGCCGGAGTGATAGTGGCCATGGAGCCAAACAGGTCAGAAGCAGTATGGTTCCCCAGCAAAAGTGCCAGCGGCCATGCTTACCGCCCACACCATGAGGTAGGTAATATATTGTCATATTCTCCCAATGAGAATATATTTGATAACCGAAATATCTTCCAGGAAATCCAGCCTTTGAACGATATTTCCAATCCGGCATATACTCTAAGTGGAGATAATGATTTCTACTGGGATCTTACCCAGACCAACTTTGAAAAAAGCCAGGCCTATGAAGAGATCAAGTTTGGAGTGGATGCAGGGTTCATGGGATTTGGTTATAAGGCTCAATACAATCAAAGTGATGCCTTTGTTTACACCCAGTCCACCAGCGTCTCGGATGAAATAAAACTGACAATCGAGATTGATGGAGGCCTTGACAGATCTATCGGCCCGACAGAATACAGGATCAGGCCCTTTGCATACTGGTCGGATCAGGGTGCCCTGGTTGTCGATTACAGCGTGGAACCTCTTGTCGATATGGCTGGAGGGTCAACATGGTGGCAGGAGACATACGGTAACAAACCCGACTTGACCATGATACTCCCATGGCGGCATGATCCTGAAAAAGGGTCTGCCATTAATGACGAATCAAAACGCCAGCAGACTACGGATTTATATTTTACCCCGGCCAGCGTGTCTGCAGGCGATACAGTCCGCATAACCGCCAATATCAGGAATTTCAGCCTGAAAAATTCACCCTCCGGCGTCAGGGTTGCTTTTTACCTGGGAGATCCTGCCGGTGACGGAGACCCGGTGGCCGATATCGACGGTAACACCGAATTTTTCACAGACGGTCCTGTTCCCTCACGGGGAGTGAAAACTATTAGTTTTTTCTGGGTCTATCCTGATGATTTGTCGCACTCAAGGATGTACATGGTAATTGACCCGGATAATGAAATAGATGAAGTTCATGAAAGTAACAATACCGGCTGGATGTTTATTCAGGGATCGGTGCCTACCGCAATCACTGAGATTCCCGGAGAGGTCGGGAACGGAAACCTGGAACTTTTCCAAAACTATCCGAATCCCTTTAATGTGTCAAGCAACATTGATTATCACCTGGTGGAGTCTGATGCAATCATGCTGCAGGTATATAACATGTCCGGCAATTTGCTTCAAACCTATTTTCATGGAATCAGGGGACCGGGCAGACATAGTGTTGAAATAAACGGAGCATCTCTCAAGCCCGGTGTTTATTTTTACATCATCAGGGGGGAAATATCGGGCAGCAAAACCGGAAAAATGGTGATCATGCGGTGATGCGGGCATTTCCGGGCCGGTTCAATTAAAACCATGATTACAGTGGAAAAGACCTACCCCGGCAAAGCTGCCGGGGTCGTCTTTTCATCTCCTTAGCCGGGAGAAAATGATCTGCTTTTCTCCAGTGGAAGAAAATGTGGTTATTGCGGGGGAAGGAAGTGCTGGGTGATCTTCCCGGAAATTTTGTCCTTGAGGATCCTCTTGACCGACCCGTCGGGCATGACTTCCTCTTTCACCAGGAGACTGTCCTTGTCAAACTCA
>SKQJ01000336.1 GCA_007119075.1 Bacteroidales bacterium
ATGAAACAGAATTATTTTGCCCTGTTCCTTTTTTATGCTGCAATCACTTTTGTCAGCTGTTCGCCCGGTAACGGGGATAACCCTCAAAACATTGAAGAACGATCAATATATGAAGTCCAGGGACGTAACGGGGATGATCCTTTTCTGACCGGCCTGTACCGGGAGCTGAATAATTCCCCGATGCAGGAGAAACTTCGTGTGCTGAGGCCTTTTCCCGTTGGTGTCGTATACTATCAGCAACGAGGAGATAACCTGGATTCGGTCAGAAAAGAGTTCAGGATGATAAACGAGCTCGGGTATACGGCGCTTAAACAAGTTGTGCTTTGTGACCCCGAAAACCCCGATGATTTTGAAGAAAAGGTGTTTCATGCCGCAATCGAAGAAGGGATATCTCCATGGTATTATGGCAGGGGGGGCTGGACAAGCATTACGCAGGACCTGGTAAACCGGCTGGGAATCGCCCTTGAAGTGAATAATGCCAATCTTCCGGCAATTCAGGAACACCCCAGGATGATCGAATACCAGGCAAGCAAATTACATGAACGGGTGGAAAGAATGAAAAGCAAGCCTCCGATTCCGGCCGGAATGGGCGAGCCCGGACGGAATTCCCCATATCTTCCCGAACACTTGCTGCCGGCGTTTGCCGGGTGGCTCAGAAACCACTATCAGTCGATCGACAGGCTAAAAGAAGCCTGGAACTTCGGTTATGTCGAATCTCCCCCGGTTCATGACTTTGATGATGCGGCTGAATTGATGCTTGCGACCTCGGTTGACCGGTATGGGAACCGGTGGGGAGCCGGATCATGGGATTTCAGGCGCATGCGCGATGCCATGAGGTTTCAGGCCGATCTTATAATAGATCATTATGATGAGACGATGCAATTGTATTATGAATGGGATCCTGAAGAACCGGAAAGGACCGGAGGCCATCAGCTGTTTGAAAATCAGGCCATGAATTCATGGGACCTGGAGGCACAGGCTAAAACCGCTTCGCTGGGAGGATCCTTTTATGCATCTATCCATCTGACTCATCATTTTTTCCTTATGGACGGGGAAATAACCCATCCCGTTTACATGCAATCGCGGCTGGTTGCCGATATGTTCAAGGGAGGCTGGTCTGCCACCTGGGAATCGACAGGCGGGCCTACCCAGTGGAGCGGTCATCATCATCTTAATGTTGATGGCAATTTGATGCAGCAGCTCTTCCTTTCCTATATAGCCGCAGGGTTGAAAGGGATAGGCATCTGGATGTGGAACTCCAGGGGAGAAGGCTGGGAGGCAGGGGAGTATGCTTTATGTGATATCCAGGGCCAGCCCACCTGCAGAGCTGTTGCAGGCGGCCAGCTGTCACAGCTGCTCCAGGAACAGCGATACGAATTATGGGAATCTCTCGATGAACCCGTGGTGGGCATATTCTATTCATGGGAAAACGAAGCCATGCTCGGGAGGCTCTCCATGGGAGGCTACCAGTTATCGACACCGGTATTTGAAACCGATCGCGACCGGCAATTCCGTCAGTACCATTCACAGGCAAGGGCGGGGATCTCAAGAGCCCTGATGAACGCCCAGGTACCCTTTGAGTATGTGACCGACCGTGATATAGCAGCAGGCCTGGCACACCGTTATCCGGTGATATATATGCCATACATGGTGGCACTCGACCAGGGAACCCTTGATGGCCTTAAGGAATATGTGAGCCGGGGCGGCCGCCTGGTTGCCGATTTTCCCCTGCTGATGCTGGATGATTTCGGCCGACTGAACCGGCAGCTTACAGGTTCTGATTTTGAAGAGCTCTTCGGCTTCAGCACGGCTGATTATTATCATACCTCAGGTACTTCCAAATCATTCCGGAATGTTTCTGTTGACAGCCAGTTCGGCAATTTAAAGATGACCCATGGCACAGTGAAAGAAACCTGGGATGACGGCACCCCGGCTATTGTTGTTTCAAATTATGGCGAAGGCCGGACGCTGGTTTTTAATTTTGAGGCGTCCAGACTGGCTTTTAATCCCGGAAATCAATTTATGGAGCGGATACTGATAGAGCATGCGCTCGGTGATATTCGCCCGCCATTCGTCGTTTCGGGCAGCAGCCATTCTCTGGTTTTCAGGCGGTCTGCCCCCGAGGCCGACCATTATTTCATCATCAACACCGGTGAAGAAGAAGTGATTGACATATCATCAAAGGATATCTCTTATATAAGCTACAGAGACATCATAAACAGCCGGGATATCAGTCCTTCAAAAGGGAAGCTTCGCATAACCGTGCCGGCCGGTTCGGGGTCATGGATCAGGGCGCAGAAGGAACCGGGAAAAAATCACTCAAGACCCCTGGTGGCTTTCCCCTGATATTGTTTTGAATACCGGGACGGGGTCATTCCATAAAACCCGCTAAAGCACTTGCTGAAATACTGAGGGTCGCTGAAACCCACCTTATAGGTTATTTCGGAAACGTTGAACTCATTAAGGGCAAGGAGCTGGGCAGCTCTTTTAAGCCGGATGTTTTTCACGAATTCGTTTACAGACTGACCCGTAAGAGCCTCGAATTTCCGGTAAAGCACTGAACGGCTCATTCCCATTTCCGTTACAAATACCGACACCCTGAACTCAGGGTTTCCTATGTGCTTTTCAACAATATCCATTGCCTGCTGAAGAAACTTTTCATCTGCGGAAGTAATGCTGACTTCTGCCGGAGTGAGAATGCCTTCCCGCCTGAATTTGTCACGCAGGTCCTGTCTGAGCCTAAGGATATTCATGATCCTTGAATCCAGTACCTTCGGGTTAAAAGGCTTTGGAATATAATCATCTGCCCCGGCTTCGAATCCTTCAATGGTATGATCTTCGGAATACCTGGAAGTGAGCAGGATGACCGGAATATGACTGATGTTGATATCCTCTTTGATTTTTTTGCACATTTCAATGCCATCCATGACAGGCATCATAACATCGCTCACGATGATATCGGGCATGGTGGCTATTGCTTTTTCAATGCCTTCCTTTCCGTTGTCTGCCTCAGAAATACGGTAGTTTATTCCGAGGGTGCTCCTGATGTAGCTCCGCATATCCGGATTGTCTTCAACGAATAAAAGGGAGGGTTTGTTCCTGTCGCCGGCCCCTGTTTCACTTTCGGCCGGGATTTCATGGAGCTCCTCATCATACCGCATGCCGTAAGTCCCGGATGCATAATGGGGCAGGAAGCCATCTTCGATATGCTCGACAGTGACATCTGTATCTGAATAATCGGTATCTTTCGGCAAAAGGATACGGAATGTCGTTCCTTCACCCGGAATACTCTCGACAGATATTTCTCCTTTGTGAATTTCAATCAATTCTTTTGCAAGTGCCAGTCCGATTCCGGTGCCGGAGAAGCTTGCCGACTTGACGAGGGCCTGTTTATTTTTCACCTGGTAGAATCTGTCAAAAATTTTTGACAGATATTCTTCTGGTATGCCAATGCCTGTATCTGATATTATTATTTCCGCCTTTTCCTCCGGAGCTCCATTGCCGCTGCGGGCATTAATTTTCCGCGAAGGCCTTATTTCGATCCTGATCTCGCCTCCGTCGCCGGTAAACTTGAAAGAGTTGGAAATGATGTTGTATATTATTTTTTCAAGCTTTTCCTTGTCCAGCCAGATTTCCAGAACTTCCATATGAGGGGAAAAGACGTATTTGATATTGTGTTGCCTGGCATGTTCGTCGAAAACCGATTTGATTTCAAAGATGAAACCGATCAGATCCGCTTTCACAAGTGAAAGCTTGATCTTTCCCATATCTATTTTGCGGAATTCCATCAGCTCGTTTACCAGCCGCAGCAGTCTGCCGGCATTCCTGCCCATCATATTGAGATGCTTTTTCAGATGCGGCTCGATGTCAGACTGGGATGTCATGATCTTATCCAGGGGGCCGAGGATCAGGCTCAAAGGGGTTCTGAATTCATGAGCTATGTCAGTAAAAAACCGAAGCTTCATCTGGTTTATTTCCTCGGCCTTTTTTTTGTCCATGTCCCTTATAAGCAAATCGAGCTTGTGTTTTTGCCGGTTCCTGATATAAATGATTATAAAATATGTAATTGCACCCAGCGTTATCAGGTAAAGG
>SKQJ01000123.1 GCA_007119075.1 Bacteroidales bacterium
ATGAAAAGCAGATATTCCTTGCACCTTGGCAGACCTTTCGGGATCAGGGTGTCCGTACATTGGACCTTTTCCCTGTTGATCGTCTGGATCATATTTATCACTGTCAGACAGGGCCTGGGAGCAATGCAGGTGCTTATGCATATATTGTTCATACTGACCCTGTTTCTGTGCGTTGTGCTGCATGAATTCGGGCATTCGCTTACCGCCATAAAGCTGGGAGGAAAAGTCAAAAGCATAACGCTCCTGCCAATCGGCGGCATGGCCAATATTACCGAGATGCCTGAAAGCCCGAAAGATGAGTTCCTGATATCTGCGGCAGGCCCACTGGTAAACGTCGTAATTGCCGGCATTCTGTGGATATACCTGGCACTGTTTCATCCACTGGATCCAGGACAGATGGATTTTACCACTATAACTTTCAGCAATTTCCCGGTGATACTGCTTGCTGCCAATCTTTTCATTGTAGCATTCAATCTGATCCCGGCATTCCCCATGGACGGGGGCCGTCTGTTCAGATCGGGGCTGGCCATGAAAATGAGCCGCCTGAAAGCTACCAGGATCGCCAAGGATATCGGACAGATATTTGCCGTTATGTTTATTATTGCCGGACTTTTTTTAAATCCGTTCCTTATTGTGATAGGATTCTTTGTATTTCTCGGGGCAAAAGGCGAATACGAAATGATGATATACAGGGATATATTGAAAAATTACACAGCCAGGGATATAATCATCACCGATTATGAAGAACTTGACTCAAACGAGTCACTCGGTACTGCGGCGGAAAAACTTGCCCACATTTCCATGCGTGGCTTTGTTATCACTTCCGAAGGAAAATATGCAGGAATACTTACCAAGGATGCTCTTATCAAAGGGTTGAACGTATATGGCCGGGATGGAAAAATAAAGGATGTCATGGATGAGAATATTGAATCGATAGATGCCGGCAGAACCTTATTCGATGTCTATAAAAATATGCAGGCAAACAAATATGATATTGTGCCTGTTAAGGATAAAGGAAAATTTGAAGGCGTCCTGGATATGGAAAACATCAATGAGTTTTTCATGATCCGGAGAGCTATGCAATGAGACTGATGCCGAGCCACCTGCCGGCATCATAAATGCACTTAAAAAATATCAGATATGGATTATATTAATATTGAAAAGCTTAAGGAGCTGGCACGGGTAAATGAGCCGGACTGCATAAGTATTTTTATGCCCACGTACAGGGCAGGCATGGAAACAAATGAAAAGATCGACCAGAAACATTTGAAGAACCTGGTTAAAAACGTTCGCCACGAGCTGGAGTCATTCGGGTTGAAAGGGCGGGAGATTGAAGGACTGCTGAGACCCATAAATGAGCTCGTGGAAAATACCGGTTTCTGGAAACTGCAGTCGGACGGACTTGCAATCTTCAGGAACCGTGACTTTTTTGAATATTACACGCTTCCGGTGCTTTTTGAAACATATGTTCATATTTCAGATCATTTTTACCCTATGCCGATGATTCCCTATATAAATAACGGGGTCAAATTTTACTTGCTGGCAATAAGCATGGGAGAAGTCAAATTTTATGAAGGGTTTCCTCACCACATCCATGAAATTAACGTCAGCGACCTTATCCCTGAAAAACTGGAGGAGGCTGTCGGGTTTGATTTTGAGCAAAAACATCTCAATTACCGTGCGGGCGGCGATGACAGGGGCAGGGCCATTTTCCACGGCCATGGCAGCACAAGCCAGGAGGAGGCTAAAACAGAGATCCTGAAATATTTCAGGGCTGTAAATAATGGCATTATGGAATTGCTCCATGACAAGGATTCTCCACTCGTCCTTGCTGCAGTCGATTACCTGGTCCCTATTTACCGGGAGGCAAACAGCTACAGATACCTGCACAATGATTTCCTGGCCGGCAATCCCCAGCATGAAAATCCCATTTTGCTCCATGAAAAAACCAGGGATCTCCTTAAGGATTTTTTTGAAAAAGACAGAAAAGAAAAGATCCTGAAATTTGAACAGGCGCTGTCCCTGCAAAAAGCCGAATACCGGGAAGAAAAAATCATTCCCGCCGCCATAAACGGAAGGGTTGATACGCTCTTTATACAAAAAGGCAAAGCGATGTGGGGCATTTATGACAGTGAAAACAACAGTGTGATTGAAAGAGACAGGGAAGCTTCCCGGAATACCAGTCTGCTGAATCTGGCAGCAATGCATACACTGTTCAACAACGGAAGGGTTTATCTTATGGAGCCGGAAGACATGCCGGAATCCTCCACAAGGCTGAATGCAATATTCAGATATTAGGCCCGGGCAGCCTGACCGGCTTTACCTGCGGGGTTGAACAATAAGGAAGCTTCAGCTGTTATAGAGGGTGAACTTTATATCCTTAATTTCTTACACATCAAATTTAACCGGTAATGAGTAAACATTTTGCTAGTGCATCCTGGGAAGGTAACCTGATAAAAGGCAACGGCAGCTACAAGCTGAAAACCAGCGGATTCGAAAATTCATACAGTTTTACCACCCGTTTCGAGGATGACAAAAGCGCTTCGAGTCCCGAGGAGCTTATAGGAGCCGCGCTTTCAAGCTGCTTTTCCATGGCCCTGGCAAACGACCTTGACCAGGCAGGATATAATCCCGAAAGGATTGCCACCGATGCTGAAGTTGTCCTTACAAAATCGGACAGCGGCTTTGCGGTGACCGAAATATTGTTGAAAACCAGGGGAAAGGTTTCAGACATCACAAATGATAAGTTTCTTGAAATCGCAAATGCGACCAAGAAAAACTGTCCGGTATCCAAGGCTTTACAGGGAGGCCCGGATATAAAGCTTGATGCCGTGCTGGAATAGCCGCGGGGAACAGCTGTTTCCCGGCTCATGGCATTGCCCGGTTATCATTGTCCGGACGCCTGGCGTGTCTGTAACGAACCTTTACTGCTGACGGGATGATCCTTATTTGAAGTCGGCCGACGTCCCTGATTATTTCACCATCTGCCTGCAGATCCTGTTTTTTGTCGAAGCTGATTTCAGTTTCGGTGGCGGATAATATTCTTACAAACCGCCGATCTTCGATGCTGCCAAACAGGAACATCCTGATCAGATAAAATATTGCCCACCAGGGATATGGCTTGATGACAATAATTTCAAACCTGCCATCGTCAAAACGGCCTGCAGGGTTTATTACGGCCCCGGTGCCGAAATACCTGGCATTGGCAATGGCAAGCAGTTCCGCCCTGAACCGTTTTTTTCCGCCAGGCATTTTAATGGTAAAGCTGAAAATATCCCGTTTTGATAAAAGCTCCTTTATCATCTGTTTGCCATAACCGATCAGGCCTTTTGAGCCTTCCTGTTCAAAACGCTTAACAATCCTGGCATTGATGCCGATATCACTCAGATGGTAACAATAATGCCTGTTGTTGATGACAATCGCATCCAGTGGTTTTGCGCCCTCATTGAGAATCAAATCAATGGCCTCGTTAAATCCGGATGGGATGCCAAGATTGTATGCAAGTCCGTTGGCCGAACCGGCGGGAATTATTCCAAGCTCCATATGGCTGCCGATGAGAGCGGTGGCAACAGGGTTTATTGTCCCGTCGCCACCTATAGCCACTACAAGACCGGGCTTGTATTCATTGATTTTTTCTCTGATCTTTAAATCATGATCCTGCTTCTCCGTATAATAGATATCCCATGCGAACCGGAATTCGCGCGACAAACGGGATATTTCATTCCGGGCTCCCTCTTTATCGATTATCCTTGAAGTGGGATTTGCTATGAAAAGAATTTTATCCGGAACAGGAGAATTGAACATATTATGCGGTAACAATGTTAATCTTGAGTGGAAAAATTTGCATAAACAAAATTAATGCAAAAAGATCAAAGACTTGCCAGCCTTAAAACATTAACAGGAAAAACCCATAGCCTCCGGCAGACAAGATAGCGTGAGATGATCAAAAAAATACTGAAGCCCGTTTACAGGAATATAAAAAAGCCATTCAAAAAGCTGAGAGTTTTTCTCAAACAAAAAGCCGGATGGCTGGGAATACCGAAGATCCTTCCGTACAGGGGATTTGGCGACAACTCGGGAGTCTTTATCAAGGGAATGGTGATCGAGGACAAGGGTCTGGCCGAACCGGCCGACAGGCACAGGGTATGGCATAACACCCTTGCGATGATCAAACGGTTTGCCAGTGATGAAATACCCGGTGTCAGGATCAGGGCTGACTTTCTCGGCATATCGCAAATTTCGGAGACGGATGAGGATGGTTTTTTTTCGTTTCATTTCGATGTATCCGGCATTTCAGACACTGTACTGAAAAAACACTGGCATACCGTCGAATTTGAATTGCTTGATACCGTGGTTGACGACCAGCCCGAAACTACCGCCACGGGAACCGTAAGGATCGTCTCTCCCGAAGAAGAGCGGATCATCGTTTCAGATATTGACGATACCATATTGATATCACATGCTACCCAGACTGTCCGCAAGCTCAGGCTGATGCTTTTTAAGAATGCCCTTACCCGGCTTCCTTTCAAAGGAATTACAGCCTTTTACCGGGCACTCGAGAAAGGCGATGATAAAAACTCGCATTATCCATTTTTTTATGTCTCCAGCAGTGAATGGAATCTTTATGATCTGCTTGTTAACTTTTTCGGCCATAATGACATTCCCAGGGGCGTATTCATGCTCAGAAAACTGGAAAGCAGCATTTATAAATTCTGGAAGTCAGGCCAGGGAAGTCATGAACATAAATATGACAAGATAAAATTCCTTCTTTTGTTTTATAAAACTCAGAAATTCATACTAATAGGCGATAGCGGCCAGAAAGACCCCCAGATATATGACAGGCTTGCCCATGATTTTCCCGGAAGAATAGAAACCATCTATATCCGCAAAATAGGATCAAAATCCTATTTCAAAAATATTGAACAGGTGAACTCCAGGCTTGAAAAGGTAAACACGTCCTATCTGCAGGTTGAAGATACTTGGGAGGCAGCAAGGCATGCGCTGGAAAACGGATACATAAACAGGGAGGTCATAGAGGAATTCTCCCGGGAGAAAGACCCGGATCTTGTGACATTTTAAACCACCGACCCGGCACCGGTGGCATTTCTCCTGACCTGAAGCGGTTTTGGTGCACAGGGAACTGAATATGGTTATCCATTATGGTGAACAAATACCCGGTGCCGCCCGGGTTCAGGCAACCGGGATATAACTGGCTACCTTTCGTACAGCTTCTTCAGCATCAGTTTAACTTCTTCGATGTCTTTTAACCGGAAAGAGGCTGCGGTAGGCTGATCATGAGAGCCCACGATGATGCCGCGGCCTTCCGGCACAATTGCTTTGAATGCATCTTCGTCGGTAACATCATCACCGATATAAACGGGCAATAAACCGGGATTATCTCCGGGGTACAGTTTTTCGAATATCCATTCAAGGGCCTTGCCCTTGTGCCAGTCAATATTGGGCCTGATCTCAAATATCATTTTACCGGAGCCGGTCTTTACCCCCGAGTGGTCTTTCAGAATTTCATTTATGCCGGTTTTGATTTCTTCCCGGCTGCCTTCACCGGCGTTACGATAATGGATTGCAATCGCATATCTCTTCCTCTCGATCTGCATCCCTTCCGGTCCGGCTGAAAATTTCCGGTTCAGTTTCTTTTCTATCCTGTCAAGCTCGGGCAGAATTTTTTCGGAATCCTTGTGCTCCATGGCAAGTCCGCCGGGGCCCGAAATCCTGAAGCCATGACTTCCGGCATAGATAATTTCATTGATATTTACCCTGCTCTTTAAATCGTCCATGTCCCTGCCGCTTATAATGGCGATTGTATACCTGGAAGCGCATCTTTCAAGGATTTTTTTCATGCCTTCGGCCAGGGCTGCATCTTCAGGATGGTTTACGATCGGGCTCAAAGTTCCGTCAAAATCAAGAAAAATCACCGGGGCTTTTTCAGGAGGGAATACTTCTGCAAATACTGCTTCGGTGAAAAGATAAGGAACGGCGTCGATATCCCTTAATTTGATTTTTTTGCCTTTTACGATTACTTCTTCCGGGCTCATAGCTAAGAATTTTTGGCATCCGCCGGATGCTGTTTTCTTTAACCGATACAATACCTGTGCCACAGGAAATCAAGCAGGCACATTAAGAATGGATCATGCCTCCAGGTCGTAAAGCTTAATCTTGTTGTAAAGGGTTTTCCTGTCGATGTTCAGAAGCCTCGCCGCCTTGGACTTGTTGTTGTTGGTTTTTGAAAGCGCATTCTGAATAACTTCTTTTTCGGTGATCAGCGTGGCTGATTTCAAATCTGTAACATCGCTTTCAATAATGCCGTTATATCCTCGAATATCGTCGGAACCGGAGGTATTATACCTTATTTCATCGGGAAGCAATTCAGGGGTTATCACCTCGGTGTTTGACAGCAATACCACTCTCTTGACCACGTTTTGAAGCTCGCGGATATTGCCGTGCCACTGGTAATTTTCAAGCAGTTCCCTGGTGGCATCGTCGGCTTTTCTGACATTTTTGTTGAAATCCCTGTTTGCCTGCCTTATAAAATGATTGACAAATAACATTATATCATCCTTTCTGTGCCTCAGGGGCGGAAGCAATAGCCTGAAGCCGTTGAGACGGTGATACAGGTCTTCCCGGAATTCACCGGCTTTCACCTTATTCATCAGATTTTCGTTGGCGGCCGCTATCAGCCTGACATCGACCTTGACGGATTTATTGTCTCCGATCCGGCTAACAGCCTTTTCCTGAAGGGCACGGAGAATCTTCATCTGATTTTCATGCGGAAGGTTCCCGACCTCATCAAGAAAAAGCGTGCCTCCGTTTGCCTCCTGAAAATAGCCGATCTTATCGTTGACCGCTCCGGTAAATGCTCCCTTTACATGGCCGAACAGCTCACTGTTGGCAAGCTCCCGCGGTATTGCGCCGCAGTCAATAGGTATAAAGGGGTTTTTGCTGCGCTTGCTTGCATAATGAATTGCCCTTGCGATATACTCCTTGCCCGAACCTGTTTCTCCCTCGATCATTACGGTAATATCCGTTGGGGCCACTACCTCCACGTGCTGCATGATCTCCTGCATCCTGGGATTGACGCCCATGATAAATTCCCTTCCGAACGATGTTTTGGTAATTTTGTCATTCCTGCTTTCAAGGGCCCGTTTTATAATGGTGACTACCTCCTCGGGCTGCATCGGTTTTGTTATATAATCATATGCCCCAGATTTGATGAGCTCGACAGCTTTTTTAATCTCAGCATATGCGGTCATTATTATAACGGGGGTAGAGGCTTTTTTTGACTTTATATGCCGCAGAATCGCAAGTCCGTCGAAATCGGGCAGCCGGTAATCGCACAGCACCAGATCAAAATCATTTTTTTCGATGATATTCTTTGCACTGTTTCCGGAAAAGGCGGTTTCTGCAAAAAATCCGTTTTGCTCGAGATATTTTTTCAGGATATTGCAAATGTAGGTGTCGTCATCGACAATCAAAACGGAATATTTCTTTGCCATAGTAATTATATTGGCCCCTGTTTATTTTGAGGAAAATTATGCTATACACAAAAATAACAAAAAGAATTTATAAAACGGAACCGATTTTCGCTGGTTAATTTTAATATTCGGGACTCTGACTTCGTTGGAAAATAATTTTCGGTAATATTCTCTAATTTAATAATAAATCTTCAAAAGAGCAATGACCGGCTGTATTAATTTCTTTTTCCCGATCAGGGCTTAAGCCGTTTCACCGCTATTCCTGTGGATAGTGAGGAAAATTCCCCCACAATGAAGGAATATTCTACATTTGTTTAATTTTTTCCACTAATCGTTTACATCAACCGGAATTTTTCAGCCCGTCTTTTTTTTGGCATGGAATTAGCCCTGTCTCAGGGCAGAGTGCCCGTTTTCAGCCTTGTTCACAAAAAAGCGCTGTTCATAAATAAACCTAAAAAAGAATATCATGAAGCTTATCTTTAAATTCAGCGAACTTGACAATTCCCGGGTGAAGGAAGTCGGCGGAAAAAACGCATCCCTGGGTGAGATGTTCAGCAAGCTCACCAGAAAAGGAATTAACATCCCCGACGGTTTTGCAACCTCGGCAGAGGCATACTGGAAGTTTATCAGTGAAAATGAAATTCTCGATCCTCTGAAGGATACGCTGGCTTCGCTTGACAGGGATGGTGACAATCTGAAGGAAGTAGGCAAAAGATGCAGGGAATTAGTTATGAAATCGCCGGTTCCCTCTGACATAAAGGAGGAAATACTCCAGGCACACAGGGAACTGAAAAAAAGGGAGTCCTCCCTGCGGAGCCTGGCGGTACGAAGCAGCGCTACAGCCGAAGATCTTCCTGATGCCAGTTTTGCCGGTCAGCATGAATCTTTCCTGAACATAACAACTCAGCAGGAGCTGCTGGATGCCTGGAAAAAATGCGTTGCATCCCTGTTTACCGACCGGGCCATAAAGTACCGGGAAGAAAAAGGATTTGAGCATATGAAGGTAGCCCTGTCGGTCGGCGTGCAGAAGATGGTCAGATCAGATAAGGCATCGGCCGGTGTAGCCTTCACCCTGGACCCTGACAGCGGTCACCGCAGCATAATTATGATTGAGGGAGCATGGGGCCTCGGTGAAAATGTAGTGCAGGGAAAGGTGGTTTCCGATGAATTCTACCTGTTTAAGGAGGCACTTAAAAATGGAAAAAAATCCATAATATCCAAGCGACTGGGCACCAAATCAAAGATGATGGTATATGCAAAAGGGGGAAATGGCGAGACTACCAGAAACAAGCAAACTCCGGCAAAGCTGAAGGACCGGTTTGTGTTGTCCGACAGCGAGCTGGAAGAGCTTGGAAAATGGTGCCTGGATATAGAAGAGCTTTATGAAAGGCCGATGGATATAGAGTGGGCAAAGGACGGCGGCTCCGGCCAGATCTACATAGTCCAGGCCAGGCCTGAAACAGTTCATTCCTCGAAAGACAAGGTAACAAAGCTAAAAAAATTCGACTTGCATCATAATGACAGCAAGCCTGTTATCACTGGTGTCGGCATCGGCAGCAAGATTGCCGCGGGTAAGGCAAAGATACTTAAATCACCCGAAGAATCGGATAAGCTTGCAGAAGGAGAAGTGCTGGTAACGGAGATCACCAACCCGGACTGGGACCCGGTTCTTAAAAAAGCTTCTGCAATTATAACCAACAGCGGAGGCCGCACCAGTCATGCGGCAATAGTCGCCCGCGAGCTCGGAGCCGTTGCCGTGGTTGGCACCGCCAATGCAACGGAGGTGATAAAGGACGGACAGGAAATTACTGTTTCCTGTGCCGACGGGAATGAAGGAAAGATATTCGAAGGCATCCTGGAATGGGACGAAAAAGAGATAGACCTGGAAAAGCTGGGGAAACCCAAAACCGAAGTGATGCTGATACTGGCTAACCCCGATACGGCATTTGACCACGCCATGCTGCCCGTTGACGGCGTTGGACTGATGCGATTGGAATTTGTTATCAATAACAGCATCAGGATCCATCCCCTGGCACTGGTGAAATTTGACGAGATAGAAAACCGCAAAACAAAAAAAGCCATTGAAAAAATCACCACCGGATACAAGAATAAAAAGGAATATTTTACCGAAAAACTATCAATGGCGGTTGGATCCATAGCGGCGGCTTTTTATCCCAGAGACGTCATTGTGAGGATGAGCGATTTCAAAACCAATGAATACGCCGACCTTATCGGGGGCGAACAGTTTGAGCCACCCGAAGAGAATCCGATGGTGGGATTCAGGGGGGCCTCCCGGTATTATCATGACAGGTATGCCGAAGGGTTCGCCCTTGAATGCGAAGCAATGAGGATAGTGCGTGAGGAGATGGGCCTGGGCAACGTCAAGCTTATGATACCTTTTTGCCGCACTACCGAAGAAGGGGAAAAGGTGCAGGAAGCAATGGCAAAAAACGGGTTGAAAAGAGGTGAAAACGGTCTCGAAATTTACGTGATGACAGAAATTCCAAGCAACGTAATACTTGGCGAAGAGTTCGGAGAGATTTTCGACGGTTTCTCCATAGGTTCGAACGATCTCACCCAGCTGACACTCGGCATAGACAGGGATTCGGAAATTGTTTCCGGCTTGTTTGATGAAAATGACGGATCGGTGAAAAAAATGATCGGAATGGCAATCGAAAAAGCACACAAAAAAAACCGGAAAATAGGGTTGTGCGGACAGGCTCCCAGTGATTTCCCGGATTTTGCATCATTCCTGGTCCGGCAGGGCATAGATAGCATTTCTTTCAACCCCGATGCAGTGGCACAGGGAATAGAGAATATCGTGAAGGCCGAAAAAAAGTCCGGCTGAATAATTTCATGTCGCCGCTTGCACCAGCCTGGATCAGCCCATACAAACCAGGTTCCAGGGCACGTAATGCCAGGCAAAACCTGCACGCCGGGGCAATTAAGCAGGAAAATCACTTCCGGCATAGCATAATAATATACAGACCGGAAAACCCGCTGCCGGAATTCCTGCACAAAAGTGTCTATCCCGGTGAGGGCTGAAAATCTGATCAATTCCTGAGATATTGCCGTTCCCGAAAATTTCATTAATATTGTCAGTTACATGGGAACTGCAATGATGCATTGACTGACGCATTATGCATTATTCGCCTTAAAAGCAGCAAAACTTTCCTTTTTAAAACCCGAAATTATGGAACCCAGTTCAGGCAAGCCGGCAGCAAAAATACTGATAACCGTCCTGAGGGCAGCGGTGGGATGGTATTTCCTTTATGAAGGCATGATCAAGGTTTTTAGTCCCGGATGGACCTCATTCAATTTTCTCTCCAATACGTCGGGATCCCTTTCCGGATTTTATCATGCACTGGCTGCAAATCCGGTTGTCCTCAGAATAGCTGATCTCCTGAATGTCTGGGGACTGGTGCTAATCGGGCTGGCTCTTTTCGCCGGACTGTTTGTCAGGTTTGCCGCTGCAGCCGGGACGCTGCTTCTGGCACTCTATTATTTTGCCTATCCTCCTTTCGGAGCCTCCCTTTTCGGCACTGCGGAAGGGAGCATGTATATTGTGGACCGTAATTTTATCCAGGCCCTGGTGCTGCTTTTTTTTGTTTTCGGAAGGGAAAAGGGTTACGGGTTAGATGCGCTTTCAGGCCTGGCATTCCGTAAAAAATACCTTCCCGCCGGTGAGCCTTCTTCTCCTCAGGTATCGGGATCACGAAGAGAAATGATCAGGAATCTTGCAACGCTTCCCTTTCTTGGCGCACTGGGATTAGGAGCGTTCAGGGTAAAGGAACGGTACGGGGTCGATGTTCTCTCCGGCGCCACCATACAGATCAACCCGGCCACCCTCGGAGAGCTGCATGGCCCCCTGCCGAAAGGCAGGATAAAAAACCATGCCATCAGCAGACTGGTGCTGGGCGGCAATCTCATCGGGGGATGGACACATGCACGGGATCTCATGTATGTCTCGCCCCTTTCAAGGGCCTACAATACCGAACGAAAAGTATACGAGACCCTGATGCTGGCCGAAAATGCGGGTATCGATACCATAAACATCGGCTATTCTTCGAATCCCCTGATGGCAAAATATAAAAAAATGACGGGCAGCAGGATAAGGGTGATTTCCCAGGTTGCGCCCAACATGAATAATGGAGACTATTTCGAACAGATCAGCGGTGCCATCGATCAGGGCGCAGACATTCTGCAGGTCCAGGGTAACTGGTGTGACTGGCTGGTGCGTGACAACAAGGTGGAAGTCATTCATGAGATGCTTGAGAAAATAAGGGGCCACGGCATTACCGCCGGACTGGGGGCGCACAGCGTGGAGGCTCTTATAAGATGCGAACAGGAAGGGTTAATTCCCGATTATTACATGCAAACCATGCACCACGACAGGTACTGGTCGGCCCATCCCAGGGAAAACCGGGTGGTTTTCGAGGTTGACGGCCAAAGACATCCCGAGCACGGACGCTTCCATGACAATATGTTCTGCCTGTTCCCCGAAAAGACGGTAGATTTCGTGAACCGGACCAGGGTTCCCGTCATGGGATTCAAAGTGCTTGCCGCCGGATCCATAGCTCCGGAAGACGGGTTCAGATGGGCATTTGAGAATGGCGCCGATTTCATCTGCGTCGGAATGTTCGATTTCCAGATCGTAAACGACGTAAATATTACCGTAGATGTATTGAACAGCCTGAATAACAGGCAAAGACAATGGTTCGCCTGAGACCGGGGGCTCCGCCCCGGTCCCGGCTTCGGCGGCTGCACCAGGCACCAACAATCAGACCCGGAGACATCCTTCCGGTGCCGATCCCTTGCGGCTTCGCTCCCTCCATCCTTTCCGGGGCAATACAGATTCTTATGGAAAATGATTATTTTTATAGGAGCAAATGGGGGAGCACTGAAAATGAAAATTGACGGAAAACAACGGGATCCGGGAAGGCTGAATATAAGCACATGCCTTTTGATCCTTGCTGCATTCCTGTTTCCGGGAACCGCCCCGGCCCCGGCTTCTGAAAGACTTCCGCCCCCGGCATTCTCGCATCCGGGAGGATTTTATGACTCCCCCTTCAGCTTACTGATCTCAACCGGGTTATCCGGAGCCACCATCTACTACACCCTGGATGGTTCCCTCCCTGATCCGGAAAACCTTAACGGCACTTCATACAAATTTAAAAACACCTGGGTCCACAGACCGGGAGATACCGACGGAGATCTGCTTGACGGAAGCTATTCCACACGGAAATATGACTCACCCATTCACATCGACGACCGCTCGACGGAATATGACCGTTTGACCCGTAAAGCATCAGCCTTCTTTAACCCTCCCTGGTATTTCCCTGATTCAACCGTCTTCAAGGGAACGGTAGTAAGGGCGATTACGGTAATGGAAGGGAGCGAGCCAAGCCCGGTGGCTACCCATACCTATTTCATCCATCCCATGGCGCGCGACAGGTTTACACTGCCGGTTATCGCGATTGCCACAGGGGAACACTGCCTGTTTGATTACGAAAAGGGCATATATACCCCCGGGGCCATTTTTGATGACTGGCGGCAAAATAATCCCGAGAGGGAAGCAACCGGCGGGACCAGGGCCAATTATCACGAAAGAGGTGATGAATGGGAATACCCTGCCCACTTTTCCTTCTGGGATACCGGCTCCGGTCTGCCTGATGTGAGCCAGGATATCGGTATCCGCATTCATGGTGGCTGGAGCAGGTCCCTTCCCATGAAATCATTGCGGATATATGCAAGAAGCATATATGGCGCCTCAGCTCTTGAATTCCCCTTTTTTCCCGGACAGGACTACGCCAGCTACAAACGACTGATACTGAGGAATTCGGGGAACGACAATATTTATACGTTATTCAGGGATGCCCTGATGCAGCATGTTTCCGGTCATTTGAACTTTGAAACCCAGGCCTACCGGCCGGCAGTTGTTTTTCTTAACGGCGAATACTGGGGCATCCACAATATCAGGGAAAGGTATGACAAGCACTACATCAACAGAGTATATGACATAGAGGAGGATGATATTGAACTTATATCCGGAAGGTTTACCGTCAAGGAAGGAGACGGCTATCACTACGAGCAGACACTCAGGTATATTGAAAACAACGACCTGAAGGAATATGAGCACTACGAATATATAAAAACCCGTATCGATACAGAGAACTTTATAGATTACCAGATAGCCAACATCTTTTCATCAAATACCGACTGGCCGGGAAACAACGTTGATTACTGGCGGAAGCGGACGGCAATGTATGAGCCGGATTCAGAGTATGGCCATGACGGACGGTGGAGGTGGATGGCCTTTGACATGGATTTCGGGTTTGGCCTGCAAACCCTTCCCGATCACAACACCCTGGAATTCGCTGCTGCCGATCAGAACAACGGGTGGGCCAACCCGCTCTGGTCCACATTCCTGCTGCGCAGCCTGCTCGAAAACGAAGACTTTAAAGCCGGTTTTATCAACCGGTTTGCCGGGCAGCTGAATACCGCCTTTTTGCCTTCCAGGATAGATTCACTTATCTCCCTGTTTGCCGAATCCCTCCGCCCGGAACTGCCGGAGCATGCGGACCGGTGGAAAAGGCCCTCCGGCATCAATGACTGGGAGTACCGCATTTCAGGCATGCGAAGCTTTATAAGAGACCGGCCCGCCCACCAGTGGGGCCACCTGATGGAGTATTTTGGCCTGGACACGG
>SKQJ01000017.1 GCA_007119075.1 Bacteroidales bacterium
CCGGGACGCGACCCGGAAAGGGCGGCATCGGCGGGCGATTCAGTATTCAGTGTAACGCCGGCCAGATTTGAGGCAAGGTAATAATCGGGGTGGGGGAAAATTGTTCCGGTAAAGAGATTGTTTACCAGGATATCTCCGAACATTCCGTCGGTTTCCCATCTTCCCCAGTTGCGCAGATCGCCGAACACAGTATTATGGGCAACTATATTGTACTCCGAGGGTTTGTTCAGGTTCAGGGCACTCAGGTTGATTCCCCAGATAACATTGTGGTGGCACAGGTAATTGGAGGTGAAGTTGTCGAGATAAAGTCCGAACTGTATCCCTTCGGAAAGATTGTCGTGAAAAACATTGTGCCTGATCTCTGTCCCGCCCCCGTCATTTCCCACGGTGTAATACATGCCAAGGTCGTGAGCTATCAGTCCGACATGATATACATGGTTGTGCTTGATCAGGTGGGCCAGGCCGGCCGACTGTATCCCGTCGCGGCCGGCATCATGTATTGTATTGTGGCTGACCATGTTCCTGTAGCCCTGGATCCTCACCGGGGTGCCGTAGCAACCGAAATAGTTGATGTTGTGGATGTGGCAGTTTATCACCGAATTGCCGGTCCCCCCCAAAAGGATGCCGTGCTCGGCCGAGAAGGCTATTTCGCTGTCGCGGATGGTATTGCCTGATCCTGTAACGTGTATGCCGCTTCTTTCCCCCAGGTAATATGAAGTCTCCCCGCCCCTTGAATGGGAGATGTACCGTGCCCTGACATCCCTCACCATGCAGCTGCGGGAGTTTTCCATATTAATGGTCGCGGCATGGATATCGAAGCCGGTTACATGGATGAAATCCTTACCGCCAAGGTCGAAGGCAACCATCCGTCGTTTTGCCGTTACCTTATGGTTGTTGGGATCGGCCCCTTCCGGGGGAATAATATAAAGCATCCGCTCATCCTCGCTGTAAAACCACTCACCGGGCTGGTTAAGGAAGGCAAAATTGTTTACAAGGTAAAACTCATCCCTGTGATCGCCCAGGTAAGAACTACGGGGACGGGCCGGGTTCATCGCGCCCATTGAAAAATCCGGAACATCGAGCAGGACCTTTTTCCCTGCTGCATCGTAACCCTTTACCGGCCTTGTCCAGCTTGTCCATTTGCTGTTTGCCATGACCCATATCACCGTGCCTTCCCAGTCATCTATATTGCCGAACGATTCCGGGAATCCTTCATAATAGATACCATGGTCGTCTGCGCCGTCAAGAAAGGCGCCGGCAGGGTCCATAATGTTGGTGCCGAAGGGTTTGGCGGGCCAGCGGGCCTCATTTATCATCCGGCCGTCAAAAAATACCTGGTTGTTTTTGCCCATCGACCAGTCCATCGCCGCCCTCCATATATTGCCGCCGTGCCTTGTCCACCCCGTTACCGGTTCAGTGCCGGAAATTGTTGCCTTTTCCCCGGGGGCTGCAGCGAATATCAGGGGACTGGTGGCAGTGCCCGATCTCCGGGGCGCTACGCTCTCGTAATAGTCGCCTCCCAGGATAACACACCTGTCGCCCGCCTCCATAATATCGGCGGCATACTGAATCGTAAGGAAGGGGTTCTCCGGGCTTCCGTCATTGCAGTCGCATCCCGAGGGGGAAACATAGTAGACCATTCCGGCTACGGGCGCCGTTTGAGACGGGGCTGTTGCCGGAACCAGAAAGGCGAAAAGCAGTAACAGGATTTTTGATTGCATGGTTAAGGTGTTTATGGTCGGGTTCAGGTCTGCTGAATAATTTGCATTGGATGGTGCCAATATAATAAGAATTGTATTAAAACAATCAGGCAGACTGCAAACGGGCAGAGGCTCACGGCCCTTGCCGGCGGAAAGGCTGCCTTATGTCCCTGCCGGCGGAAAGGCTGCATAGTATCTTAACAGAAACCACACAGGAACAGCCGGGCACCTGGACGGCAGTTCGGGGGTTTATTTTCCGGGAGGGGTAAGATGCCGAAGTTCCCGGCAAAGATCATAGATACCCCTGAACAGCTTTGAGCTGTTTCCGATAACCAGTTCCCAGGCAGTCGCTCCTTCATTTTTTGCAATGACAACTGACATGTCCGCTGCGGCAGGGTCGGTCACATTGAACCCCATTCTCTCAAGGGCGTTTTTGGTCCACCGCCGCTCGGGTTCGGGGGCCGACAGACCGATACTCAATGCATGGTCGCGCCTGATACGGAACTCTCCCCTTGATTTATTGAATTTCAGACCGGTGTTTTCGAACATTTTGCCAAACGACCCGTCCAGGATAAGGTCCTCGGGTGCCCCCTGGAGGACCCGGTCTTCAAGCATAAGCCATATTTTTCCCGCTTCCTGGATCGCAATGTTCAGATCATGAGTAGAAAAGATCACCGTTTTCCCCTTTTCGGTGGCAAGCTTCTGCAGCAGGTGAACAATTTCGTATTTATTGGGAAGATCCAGGAAGGCTGTGGGTTCATCCAGAACTATGATACTGGTATCCTGGGCCAGGGTACGGGCTATCATCGCCCTTTGCCGCTCGCCGTCGCTGAGCTGGTGAATAAACTTGTGTTCAAGGTGACTTGCCGATACCATATTTATGGCATCATCGACTTTTTCAGCATCGTCATGCCCCAGCCTGCCCATCCAGCCGGTATAAGGATATCTTCCGAGTGAGACCAGGTCGCGTACCCTGAGGTTGTTTACATGGATGATTTCGGTCGAAACAAAGCCGAGCATCCTGGCAAGCCTGGTTCTGGAATAGTTGCGGATGTTTTCATCGAAGATCAGTATTTCACCCGAAAGGGGGATCTGCAATTTGGCCAGGCTCCTGAGCAGGGTACTTTTCCCGATGCCGTTGGGACCGAAAAGGGCAACAAGCTCGCCTTTGCCTGCGCTCACATTTATTCCACTGAACACCACCCCGGCATTTTCCCTGTTTCCGCTGAAGCCGATGGAAAGATCAAGGGCCTGAACGGTATTTCCGGATCCTTCTGTCATGTCATTTTCAGGCGATGAAAATTTGTATGAGTCCGTCGCAGTCATCATTTTCAGAATATCCTGGTTAATTTCTGGTTGCGTATCACTATCCATATTACCACGGGAATTCCCAGGAGGGCTGTTACCGAGTTTATCGGTAGACTGCCTTCGAGGCCGGGCAGCTGTGCAACGATATCGCTTCCCAGCATCACAATTCCTCCGGCAAGGATCGTCGCCGGCATCAGGATGGCATGATCGGCATTGCGGAAAAGCATGCGCGAGAGATGGGGTACGGCAATGCCCACGAAAGCAATCGGTCCGCAAAAGGCGGTGACTGTGCCTGCGAGCAGACTGGTACTGAAGAACACCAGGATCCTTGCCAGGGTTACGTTCATGCCCAGGCTTCGTGAATAATTCTCACCCAGCAGCATGACATTGAGAAGCTTGATGGAAGCCAGCGAAAGCAAGAGCCCGGCAATGACCGCGGGGATCATTATCCTGAGCTGCGAACCGGTAACTCCTCCCAGGCTGCCCATTGTCCATATGGTGAAGGATTTCAGCATGGCTTCGGTGCTGAAATACTGCATCACGCCTACAAGCGCACTTGTGGCGCTGCCGAACATGATGCCCAGTATCAGTATTGTCATTATGTCCCTTACCCTGAAACTTACCAGGAGGATCAGAAGCAGCACAGTTCCCGATCCAGCCCATGCCGCCGCCACCGTCACCCAGCTGCCGGGAAGGGATATCGCCGAAGCGCCTGTGAAAAAGGAAAAACCCATGACCACGGCGGCGACCCCGAGGCTGGCGCCTGCGCTGATCCCAAGAACATAGGGCCCTGCCAGCGGGTTACGGAATACGGTCTGCATCAGGAGTCCGCTCACCGACAATCCCATTCCGGCAAAAAGGGCGGTAAGGACTCTTGGAAGCCTGAGCTCCATGATTATGATCTCCCATTCAGGTCTCTGGGCTTCACCCCCTGCCAGTATTTTAATCACTTCCCCCGCCGGTATGCTGACCGACCCGGTAATCAGTCCCCCGGCAAAAGCTGCGATCAGGACTGCCCCGAGGCTTAAAAACAACAGAATTGATCGATATCGTTTCCCGTATA
>SKQJ01000094.1 GCA_007119075.1 Bacteroidales bacterium
CCGGTTTTGGCCAGGATCTCAAGTGGCTCATGCTCCCATACCGAATGGTCGCCTGTGATGTAGTCAAGAGCCTTTGGCTCGACCACGAAAAAGCCCCCGTTTATCCAGGCATTGTCGATGCCGTCTCCTTGGGGTTTTTCCCTGAAATTGCGAATCCTTGTTTCATCCTTGCCGAGCGGAAAGGCGCCGAAACGTCCCGGCTGCTGAACAGCCGTCAAAGTTACAAGAGCTCTCTGGTCTTTATGGAACCGAAGAGATTCACTTATGTTAATATCACTCACGCCATCGCCATAGGTAAGGAAAAATGATTCGTCATTCAGATATGCGGCAATCTTTTTTATCCTGCCTCCCGTCATGGTTTTTTCACCCGTTTCCACCAGGGTGACCTTCCATGATTCCGAGGGATTCCTGTGAATGCTCATTGAATTTTGTCCCAGATCAAAGGTAACATCTGACATGCGCAGAAAATAATTCGAAAAATATTCCTTTATCATGTAGCCCTTATATCCGCAGCAGATTATGAATTCATTGATTCCGTAGGAAGCATAGATTTTCATAATATGCCAGATAATAGGCCGGTTGCCTATTTCAACCATCGGTTTTGGCCTGATCCCGCTTTCTTCGCTTATACGGGTACCGAACCCTCCTGCCAGTATTACAGCCTTCATATGTTTGGATTTAATTGATTAAGATAGTGCAGAAACTTACATCCTGGTTGTTTGTTCCCGTAGGGGAAGGACAAATGAGCGCTTCCGTCCGGATTTGTATTTTATTTTTTGGTAATTTGGAGCAAGTATCCATATAGCAGATATTTATGTGCCAGGATATGATGAATTATATGACTGGCTTGCAAAGTCAGGATGTTCCCTGTCCTTTTGTGAGATCACCAGCGGCTCAAGAGGCCATTGAATATTGAAGGCCGGATCATTCCATCGGATTCCCCGTTCAGCTCCGGGAGTATAAAAAGCAGTCACATTATAATACACTTCCACATTGTCTTCGAGGCTAAGAAACCCATGGGCAAACCCCTCCGGTACATAAACCATTTTATAGTTATCCGCATTAAGTTCAACCCCGGTCCACTTCATAAAGGTTGGCGAACCTTCCCGCAAATCAATTATCACGTCGAATATCGAGCCCCTCACGCACCTGATTAACTTGGTTTCCTCATAGGGCGGGACCTGGTAATGTATTCCCCGGAGCGTTCCTTTTTTGTGGGAAAAGGAGGTGTTTGCCTGCATTACATCACTTTTCAATCCGTGTTCTTCCATTTCGCGGAGGCAAAATGACCGCCCGAAAAATCCCCTCTCGTCTTCAATTTTTTCTATCTCAATTACATATGCACCTTTCAGATTGGTTTCCGAGAATATCATATCAAAAATATTTTAATTATGCCGGATTCAATTTGCAGTAGTTTGAATGGACTCGCATATCCCGGCTCAGGATTTTACTTCTTTAACATAAAAACCCGAAATTTGTTAAATCGCCAGCAGGACAAATTCCACAAATTCCCAGCCGGATCCCCCTTGAGAAGGCTCTGATTCCTGGCTTTCCCAACCGAAAGGCAGCCGGTGGCAGTATCGGGAATCTCAACGTCCGCGTGCGCATCCCCCTGGAGTAAACTGCAATGGCAAGAGTAGCCGGCAGCAGAATCTGAAAACAAATTTCAAGGGCAAAAATCTGATTGAAAACAAGTTTGCGTAATACAGGCGCATATTAAGGATTCCGGTGATTGATTAGTAATAAAACGGCTTTCAGTTTAAAAACGTTACCTGCCCGGATGATCCGGATCACCTAAAAACCGGAACAACCCCCTTGAAAGTTGCGTACACATTAATAAAAATACAAAAATATTTCCCAAATGAAAAAATATCCAGTGTTTATTCCAGTTTTCCATCAGGCCTGACCGCCCGGCAAATTATTCCGGAAGAAACCCTGGTAAAACCATAATGCGGAATTTGAATGGAATTGCACCAGTATGCAGATGTATGCTGCGGTTGTTAGAGCATTTCCAGACAGCAAGCGATGTAATCCGTTAAATTTGGCGGGATCAGCGTCATTTTACTGAATTTAATTATGCTTGCGGGGGGCGACAACTGGAATGTGATCAGGATGCCTCCGGGTTCCGGCCGGTTTTAGGGGGGTCAGCTTCAGGTCTTCTCAATGGCAATCCTGATCCGGTCAACAGTTTCCTGCCGGCCGAGCAGTTCCATTATGGTGAACAGGTCGGGTCCCCTGCCTTCGCCAACCAGGGCAAGCCGGAGCGGGATCATGGCGCTGCCCATACCGATCTCTTCCTTTTCCAGGCATGATTTTATCTCCAAAGACAGCGATTCTGCCGTGAAAGGCTCGATAGCGGCTATAATGCCTGCAATTTTCTCAAGCAGTCCGGGAGTGGATTGCTTCCATGCCTTTTTGACGAGTTTTTCATCGTATTTCCCGGGCCTCTCGAAGAAAAAGGAGGCCTGTTCCCATATTTCGCTTACAAAAGAGGCCCTCTCCTTCACCAGGGAACAAATTCTCTCAAGCTTTCTCCCTTCGGCTTCATAGCCTTTCTCCACGACGATTTTCTTCAGTTCCGCAGCAAGGGTCGGATCGTCTGTGGCAACCAGGTACTGGTGGTTAAACCATCTTGCCTTCTCCGGGTCGAAGCGCGCACCCGAATGATGGACCCTTTCCAGGGAAAACTCCCGGATGAGCTCTTCAAGGGAAAATATCTCCTTATCGGTCCCCGGGTTCCAGCCCAGCAATGCCAGGAGGTTCAGAAATGCTTCGGGAAAGTAACCCGATTCGCGGTATCCAGGCGATATTTCTCCGGTTGAGGGATCCTTCCATTCCAGCGGGAAAACCGGAAATCCGAGTTTGTCGCCGTCTCTTTTGCTAAGCTTGCCCTGGCCTCCCGGTTTGAGCAACAGGGGAAGATGGGCAAAACGGGGCATTGCCTCTGACCATCCCAGTGCCTCGTAAAGAAGCACATGCAGAGGAAGCGAAGGAAGCCATTCTTCGCCCCTGATCACATGGGTTATCTTCATCAGGTAATCGTCTGCTACATTGGCCAGATGGTAGGTAGGCATTCCGTCAGCCTTGAGAAGGACCTTGTCATCGAGCGTGGAGGCATCGACCCGCACATCGCCCCTTATAATGTCATCGACAGCCACTTCGCGGCCTGCAGGCATTTTGAACCTGACAACCCTGGGAACGTTTTCGCTGATGAGCTTGTCAACTTCCCCGGAAGGGAGCGACAGTGAATTTTTCAGTGAATTCCGAACGGTATGATCATATTGAAAAACCTCTCCCTGCTGTTCTTTTTCCCTGCGCAGCCCGTCGAGCTCTTCAGGACTGTCAAAGGCAAGGTAGGCATGCCCGCTATCCAGCAGTTTCATCGCGTAGCTTTGATAAATCCCGCTTCTTTCGGACTGGCGGTAGGGTGCGTACGGTCCTCCTGCCGGCACCCCTTCATCGATGTCTATCCCGCACCACCTGAGCGATTCAACAATATACTCCTCCGTGCCGGGAACGTATCTTTGCCGGTCGGTGTCTTCAATCCGCAAAATGAAAGTCCCCCTGTATCTCCTTGCAAAAAGGTAATTGTAGAGCGCCGTCCGTACGCCGCCGATATGCAGGGGGCCGGTGGGGCTTGGGGCAAAACGGACCCTGGGGGCGTCAGGACGATCCGGCTGCCTGTTTCCGGAAGGTTCCTCTCCATAGCCTTGTGAATTTATCTCAGCCATTTTTATAATGTATTGGGTTTTTTGTAAAAATACAAAGAAAAGGAGAGGATTCCCGGACTAGCCTTTAAAGAATGCAGCAGATCCGGAAATCGCCTGAAAAGGTCAAAGGCAGGAGGGGCAGGTATGGAGGAGGAAGCCCGGATAAGCAGGCGGCGGAAAAAGCCCCTGAGCAGGAGTCGGGCTTAAAGGGGTAAAATATGTCGGGGATGTGGCGGAAAAAGGCCGGTAACCGGGCAGGCAGCGGAAAAAGCCGGTATTCAGATGAGGCCTTTTTTATGCTTCTCGCGAATTGCCCTCAGCATATCGCGGGTCATGGCGTCAAGG
>SKQJ01000282.1 GCA_007119075.1 Bacteroidales bacterium
CAGTTTCTGGTTTTCCGCTTCACCTGGTTCCCGCGGGTTTATCGGGACACCGGTTATTGCAATCAGTAATAAAATTGCCGGCAGTCTGTAAAAACGGCAGGATGCGAATATTTCCATTCGTATATAATAGTCAGGTCATGAACGATCCACGGCATGGATTCTTCCGTGTAGCAATTACTGCACCAAGATACATATTTTTTCTTTTTTGATTTTCCGGCGTCCCCGGCCTTTCCGGACAGGAAACCGGGATCATTTTTCTGCATGCATGGCCGGTTTTTATCAACATTTTATCAACAGTCTGTAAACAAATCCTGATTTTTGCAAAAATCTTTAAATCAATAAAATATGAATTATGAGCCGGCAGATGTTAATTTAATCGCTCGAATTATTCACAGAAAACCCGTGTCACGTTTTCAAAAAATATGCACCTTATAATAGGCGGTTGCTTCTCACACCGGGTGTGAGAGCCGTCCGGGAGCCGGAGCAGAAATTATTTTTCAAAATGTTTGTTTCAATGGCGATTGACTATGAAAAACAGGCCTTTTAAAATCCCCGGTTTATGGCTTCTGGATCGATCCGGTGCAGTAAAAATCGATCCCGGAAGAATAACATACTGTTACCATAATAAAGATGTTACCAGGATAGTATATTCCGGCGGATACCATACCAGCGTGCAGGTTCCGCTAAAAAAACTGGAGGATAAACTGCGAAGAGAAAATTTTTTTCGCTGTCACAGAAATTATCTTATCAATCTTGATCATGCATCTGAGGGAACTTTTGAAAATGGCTTCCTTAAATTCCCGGGGCGGCAGATTGTCCCGGTGGCACGCAGGAAAAAGGCCCGGTTGCTCCTTATGCTCGACAGGATCGTCCGGGAAGGTGGTGTTTCTGCCTGATGATTTTTATGCTCCCGTCCGGGGCCTGACAGGTCTCTTTTGTACCCTTCGGGGTTTCCGGGATGAACTTGATTTGTGCTCACGGCGGCAGTTTCAGTCTGACGACAGGTTCAATTTAATTCATTAATAAGTTTAAATCCAAGGGATGAGAAACGAAAAAAAACTGTCTGCCGACCAAAGACTGCTTCGCGGCGCGCTCTATTTCCACAGTAACAATGGCCTGACTCATGTGGTAATGAAGAAAGGAAGAAAGGAGGTTCTGAACCTTCCCCTGACAAACATCGAGAGCATTCTGCCCGAGAATATGTTTTGCCGGGTTCACCGAAGCTACCTGGTAAATTCCAATGCTATTTCAGCCATCCGGTACTACCGGAACCAGCTTCTGGCATTTGTTGAGGGGCACCGCATTCCGGTATCCAGGCGACAGGGGAAAAATTTACTGGACAGCCTCGACACATTGTAACCGGGTAAAAAAATTTGCAGAATTCACGCAAAAAGGTAACTTGCGCCTATTAATAAGACATAACGGCCCCGGACGATAGTTTTACAGGATATTACAGGCCCCCAAAATCCCGATAGCGGGTTTAACCGTTTCCTGAAACAATGCCGTGGGGATGAAAAAAATTCCGGATTGAAAAGCGGTCAGGCAATACATGATAATTATCCCAATCCCCGTGGTTGCGGACTGATGGTCGTCCTTGTCCTGTTTGTCATTGTGCTCCTGATAATTCTCCTGTAACCGGAAAAAACCCGGCACGCACTGGGTAAAATCACTATGCGAGGGTCATCTACCTCCTGTTGAACATAATGGTGAATTCCGACATCAATTCAGCGATTTTTTTATAATCGTCTTCTGATTTCATTTTCCATATCCAGTTGCCGCGGGAGGTGGAAGGCGTATTCATCCGGGAATCACGGCCCAGTCCGAGCCAATCCTGCATCGGCACAATGCAGATCTTTGCGGGGGAGGCAAAAGCCATTCTTACAATTTCCCTGTTCAGCCCGGATTTAACTATTTTTTTGCCGGCATATTTCATCAGCCTCTTTTTGCCGTCGCTGCCGAGTTCCTTATCGTACCATCCCTGAAGTGTGTTATTGTCATGGGTGCCTGTATAGACAAGCGAATTGTGGATGTGGTTATGAGGCGTATGAAGGTTCTTTGCCACATTGTCATCAAAACTGAATTGCAATACCTGCATTCCCGGCAGAAAGAATTCATCCCTCAGATCATAAACCGCCTGATCTATGTCGCCAAGGTCTTCGGCTACAAAGGGCATGGCCGGAAACTCAAGCTCGACTGCCCTGAAAAAATCTGATCCCGGGCCCGGGCTCCATTTCCCGTAAACGGCGACTTTATCTTTTGCCGGCACTTCCCAGAATGCGGAAAACGCGCGGAAATGATCCAGCCTGAGAAGATCATAGAATTCCAGATTTCTGCCGAGCCTTTTAAGCCACCAGTCATATCCCGTCTCTTTCAGCTTGTCCCAGTTGTAGACAGGCATATTCCAGAGCTGGCCGTTTTTGTCAAAATAATCGGGCGGCACCCCTGCTACCGTCTTCATTTTCCCCTTGCCATCCAGATTGAAAAGTTCCTGGTGGGCCCAGACTTCGGCGCTGTCATAACTTACATAATATGGTATGTCGCCGAATAACAGTATCCCCTTGTTGTTTGCATAATTTTTGAGTTTTTGCCATTGCCTTGCAAATATGAACTGTTTGAATTTCTCCAGCATTGTGGTTTCGGCATGTTCGTAACCGGCTGTTTTTATGGTTTTCCGGTCCCGGTTTTTTACATCGGCGGGCCATCTGCCCCAGTCCCTCTTCCCGTAAATCCGGCCGAAAGCCATAAAAAGGGCATAGTCTTCCAGCCACCATGCTTCTTTATCGCAGAACTCCTCGTATTTCCGGTAAAGCAAATTGCCGGTGTCTTTCCTGAGTCTTTCCCAGGCCTTTTCAAGCAGAGCCTCATTGAACCGTGACACCTTTTCGTAATTCACCCTGGAGGTATTTCTGAAACCGGCATTCTCCAGCTCCGAATAATTAACCAGTCCATCGAAATAAAGCATTTCGGGGCTTACCAGCAGGGGATTGCCGGCAAATGCCGAAGGAGAGGCATAGGGAGACCAGGATTGTGCCTTTGTTAGAGGCGCAAGGGGCAGAATTTGCCAGATGGTCTGGTTATTCAGGCTAAGGAAATCAATAAACCGGTATGCCTGCTGGCCAAAATCGCCGATCCCGAATTTGCCGGGCAGGGAAGAAACATGAAGCAGGATGCCCGACTGCCTTTTGGAAGGCTCCGTTTTGCCTCTTAAGATGGCAACAGGCAGCTCACCGAGAAGTTCGCCGACCTCAGGCGACGGTCTGCCGGCATGACTTTCACCCGTGAGCAGGTTTTCCCATTCCCGGGGAGTTCCGTCGGGCAGGTTAACCATGGTGTCCTTCCATTTGACGGCGGACAGGTAGTCTCCTTCCCTTCGTGAAACCAGCCCCCCGGTATGCAGAGGGAGGACACACAGCAACCAGCTGTTTCCCGATTTCCTTAAGAAGGCCATTATGTTCTCTTTATATCTTCCTGAAGTCTCAACAGGTATGTAGTCCCCGAAATGGAAGAGAGAAGGGTTGTTTTTCCTCTCCTCGAGAAGCAGGTAGGTGAGAAGCTGCTTTATCCTTCCGTCAAAGGCACTACCGTACAATTCCCTGATCGTTTTTCCCGGATTGGCGTTCCACTGAAGTACCGATTTATCCAGAATATCATGAAGCCTTCCGAAATCAACGGGCCCGCGGTTGTCGGGATCGACCAGGCTCAAATCCCATAATTCGGTCCCCCTGTAAATATCGGGCGTTCCGGGAGCGCAGCATTTTACTGTCAGCTGAACCAGGGAGTTGACGATGCCCCTCCATATCAGTTTCCTGTGAAAGGGAATAAAAGTTGCCATGAATTCGCTCCGGGGATTGATCAGCGATGCTGCAAAATCACAGACTGCTTTCTCGTGGTCCTCATCAGGATCATCCCAGTTGCTGGTCTCCTTGGCCTCACGGAGCGCCTTGACAAGATAATCCTTAATGCGCTGAAGATAAGATTCGTCTGTCTTTTCATCAAAAGGGAAAGTTCCTGCCAGGGTCTGGTATATAAGATATTCCTCATTGGGAGTGGGAGC
>SKQJ01000146.1 GCA_007119075.1 Bacteroidales bacterium
AACTGACCGGTGAAATTGCCGAGCATGACCTGTATGCTCAGTTCGGAGCCTTCCTGCAGCACCCTCATCTTATCGCCGCCATGGCGGCATACATGCGTAATAACACCTTCGATGCTGATTGTTTTGCCCTCATATTCCAGGGGATCGGCAAGGATTTCAGGGATGCTTGCCATGATGGCCTCTGCCCCGGGCCCGGGCCCGGACAGGTTTTCGCGGTGCTGGTTTGAGCCGCAAGAGGCGATGATCAGAAGAACAGCCAGAGTGCCGATTGCATTTTGTATCATGGTTTTAATCTTTGAATTTCAATTTTCCTGCAAATATATGACAATTTTTAAATGACACATAAACGCACAAAAATCCAGCCCGTTGTCTTAAATATCTTCTTAAAGTGCCCGGGCTTTAAGAATCCGGCAAAATATTTTCCCATGGGGACATGGCTTTAAAACATTTTTCAGCCGGGGTTTTGGATATTTATATTTTTCTTGTGTTCTTTGAGCCTTCTTTTAAATCTCACTTTCCCATGGCGGCTGTCTTTCTGGTAGTGTTCTACGTTTTTGCCCCGCTGGCCATTCTTCATCTTTGCCACCGGTACCGATGGGTGAACAAGCTGGGAGCCGTCATTATTGCTTATATCGTTGGACTTGTCCTCGGGAATATCGGGTTGCTTCCGCGCCTGGAAGCTGCTCCGGCAATTCAAAACATGCTTACCACGCTTACAATACCGATTGCGATCCCGCTGCTTTTGTTCTCGATCGATATTAAAAAATGGCTTACTGTAGCGGGAAAGACAATGCTTTCCATGACTTTTGCATTTATCGGAGTGGTTGGGATGGTTGTGCTGGGTTATTTTCTTCTCAGGGGAGACGGCATAACCGATCTCTGGAAAGTATCCGGTCTGCTTATCGGCGTATACACGGGAGGCACGCCCAACCTGGCCTCGATTAAGCTTGCACTGGATGTGGACGAGACGATTTACGTGGTAACTCATACCTATGACCTGCTGATCGGGGCTTTTTACCTTCTTTTCATGCTGTCCGTCGCCCGGCGGGTTTTTAATTTATTCCTTCCCGCATACAAATTTATCGACCCGCTGACGGCAGGGCAGGGGGATTTTGACGGCGAAGATCCATATTATGGCATGTTCCGCAAGCAGGTATTTATCCCCCTGCTTAAAGCTCTGGGGCTTGCTGTGCTTATTTTTGCAATTTCCGGGGGCATTGGCATGCTGATGCCTCCCGATCTGCAAATGACGGTGATCATACTGCTGATTACGACGCTCGGCATAATGGTATCAATGGTGAAACGGGTGAACCGTATCGAAAAGACATTCGAGCTGGGAATGTATTTTATCCTGATTTTCAGTCTGGTGGTGGCATCCATGGCCGATCTGCGCCAATTCATCACCGCCAGTCCGACGATCCTTTTTTATGTCACTCTCGCCGTATTCGGTTCCCTTCTGGTACAGGTAGTTTTGTCCCGGATATTCCGTATCGATACCGACACCCTGATGATCACCTCAACAGCCTTTATCTGCTCCCCCCTTTTTGTGCCGGTGGTTGCCGGAGCCCTGAAAAACAAGGAGGTAATCGTGTCAGGCCTCACGGTCGGCATTATAGGCTATGCAGCCGGCAACTATCTCGGCGTTATGATTGCCTATATCCTCAGAGGATTTTAACCCTTCCGGGGAATCCCGCAAGGATCGGCACCCCGGTCCGAATTTTTGCCCCCAGATAAATTATTCGTAAATTCGTAAGGGCGGATGCCGCCGGGGGAACCGGCAGGGTGCTTACAGATACCGTTCTGAACCCGAAGGACAGATGATTCCCGGGAACCGGGCATGTGTTTTTATTGAGCAGATATCGACGGGGGGAACCGGCAGGGCAGTTTTGCGGATAGGTTTTCAGATAACCATTTAGCTTCAAAAAAAATGCTGTTAATAAAGAATATCAAAAAACTTGTTCAGACAGAAGATACCACCCGGACCCGGGTGTCAGGAAAGGACATGGCCGTACTGCCCTGCATCGATGATGCATGGCTGCTGGCCGAAAACGGTCTTATTGCCGATTTTGGCACCATGCGGGAACTTAAGACGGACAACCGCGGGCTGAATTCCAATGACGGCATAGAACAGATGGATGCCGGCGGCCGGTTGGTTTTTCCGTCTTTCTGCGATCCCCACACTCACCTGGTATATGCGGGAAGCCGCGAAATTGAGTATATCGACAAGATAAGGGGACTGTCTTATGAAGAGATATCGAAAAGAGGCGGAGGGATACTGAACTCGGCAAAGCTGCTCCGGCAGACACCGGAAGAAGAACTTTACAGGCAGTCGCTCGAAAGGGTAAATGAGATCATGATGCTTGGCACCGGCTCCGTGGAGATCAAGAGCGGCTACGGACTGACTGTAGAAGATGAGCTTAAAATGCTGAGGGTGATAAGGAGACTGAAGGAAACCACTCCGCTTGTTATCCGATCCAGTTTTCTCGGTGCTCATTCACTGCCTGCCGAATTCAGGGGACGCCGCAAAGAGTATGTGGACCTTGTAATAAACCAGATGATCCCGGCGGTTGCCGGTGAAAACCTTGCCGATTTCATTGATGTCTTTTGCGACCGGGGCTTTTTCACCGTGGAAGATACCGAACGCATCCTTGAGGCCGGAAGCAAATACGGCTTAAGAGGCAAGATTCATGCCAACGAACTTGATTTTTCAGGTGGGATCCAGGCAGGGGTCAGATACAATGCCCTTTCGGTCGACCATCTCGAATTTACCGGCGAAGAGGAAATAGAGGCCCTTCTTGGCAGCGGGACAATGCCGACCCTGTTGCCCGGTGCCGCCTTTTTCCTGGGCATGGAATATCCCCCTGCCAGGAAAATGATAGATTCAGGGCTTCCGGTTGCCATGGCATCAGATTATAACCCCGGTTCTTCTCCCTCGGGAAACATGAAATTCATAATGTCGCTGGGCTGCATAAAACTCAGGATGCTGCCGGAGGAAGCTGTAAACGCCGTGACCGTTAACGCTGCATATGCCATGGGGGTTGGGGAAATAGCCGGATCGGTGGCCAGGGGCAAAAAGGCAAACCTTTTTATTACAAAAGAGATACCCGGTTATGAATTCATGCCTTATGCATTCGGCAGCAATCTGATCGACAGGGTAATACTCGAGGGAAAAGAGGTGCATTTTCCCTGAAATTCCCTGGAATTCCGGCAATCAGTTGGGGGTAAAATCAGGATCAAAACAGAAACGGGAATCCGGACAAATAACGGCCCGCATTCCAGGAATCCTGAAGTTGATCAAAAATACGGAGACCGGAAATTGAGGCAAATTTTAAAATAACCATTTGATATGAACCAGCAGCTAATAGAATGTGTTCCCAACTTCAGCGAAGGGAACGATATGGAAGTGATCAGGCAGATCACCAATGAGATTGAATCGGCAGAAGGCGTCAGTTTGCTCGATGTCGACCCCGGAAGGGACACCAACCGAACAGTTGTGACTTTTGTAGGGCCTCCCGGCGAGGTTGCCGAAGCAGCTTTCAGGGCGGTCAGGAAGGCTTCCGAATTGATCGACATGAGGAAACACCGGGGTGCGCACCCCCGGTTTGGGGCAACCGACGTGTGTCCCCTGGTGCCCGTTTCGGGAATAAGCATGGAAGAGACCGTCGAATATGCACGCAGGCTTGCCCAAAGGATCGGGGAGGAGCTCGGTATCCCGGTTTACTGTTATGAAAACGCCGCCTTCGATGAAAAACGGAAAAACCTTGCCTGGTGCCGCTCAGGCGAGTATGAAGGACTGCCCGACAAAATTGGGAAGAATGAGTGGAAACCCGACTTCGGTCCGGCCGGGTTCAATGCCCGCTCGGGCGCCACGGCCGTGGGGGCCAGGGATTTCCTGGTGGCCTACAATGTGAACCTCAATACCACCTCGACAAGAAGAGCCAATGCCATTGCCTTTGATGTGCGCGAAAAAGGAAGGGCAAAGAGAAAGGGCAACCCCCTTACGGGGGAAATTGTCAGGGATGAGAAGGGAGAGCCGGTTATGATACC
>SKQJ01000361.1 GCA_007119075.1 Bacteroidales bacterium
AACGGTAACCGACATCGACGGCAACTATTCAATCCCCGTCCCGGACCCTGAAGCCACTCTTGTTTTTTCCTTCGTCGGTTACCGGGAAATGACAGTAACCGTCGCAGGACGAAATGTTATCGATGTGCAGCTTGAGCCAAGCCTGGAAATGATTTCCGAACTTGTTGTTATCGGCTACGGTACGGTTCGAAGGGAAGATCTTACCGGTTCGGTGGCAGTGGTATCTTCTGATGACCTGAACCGGATCCCTGCCAGTGAGTTTACAAGAGCATTGCAGGGACGCGCCCCCGGCGTAATGGTAACCCAGACAGGGGTGCCCGGTGGCGGAGCCCAGATAAGGGTCAGGGGAGTAGGATCCATAAACAGGGCTGCAAATCCGATTTATGTGATTGACGGAATCGTAACGGGAAGCCTCAATTCCGTGAGTCCCACAGACATAGAATCCATCCAGATACTCAAGGATGCATCCGCAGCTGCCATATATGGTGCCGACGGTGCAAACGGCGTCGTCATTGTCACCACCAGGCGAGGCGAAACCGGGGCTCCCCGGGTAAATTATTCCGGATATACTACAGCGAACCGCGTACCCAGGCAGTTTGATGTGATGAATGCCGATCAGTACGCTGAATTTTATTCTACCCTTCTTGCCGAAGACGGTCAGGCAGTCCCGGTTTCATACAGCGATCATTTCCGCCAGTGGTATTACGGCGAAGGCTGGCAGCAGGGTACGAGCTGGCAGGATGAAGTGGTCAGGACAGGATGGGGGCATAACCATAACCTGCGTATTTCCGGCGGCGGCGAAGGGTCAAATTACAGCATTTCCACCAGGTATTACGCAGAAGACGGGATCCAGCTCGCAGCGGCCGTGGAGAGATATAATATAAGGATAAATTCCGATTTTGAGCTTGGCCGTTTTATAAGGATAGGGGAAAGCATAGCAGTAACCCGATCTGCAAGGCAAAACCCATTCACCTGGCAGGGAAATCCGTGGCAGGTCACACTCATCACCTCCCCCCTGATGCGCATGCACAATGACATCAATAAGGGAGGATTTGAAGGGCCCCAGATAGGTTTTGAATATGTTTCACCCGAAGGAGAGGAAATGATCGTATCCAACACAGGATTCAATGATAAGCCCAATCCAAGGGGACCGATGGAAATCGGCGACCTGCGATCTTTCAATACCAATCTGCTTGCGAACATATATGTGGAAGTACAGCCTGTTTCCTGGCTGACCTTCAGAACCCTCCCCTCGGTCGATGCGGGATTCAACAGGACCAAGAACTGGGTGCCTGCCTTTGACCTGGGCGTAAGAAGCCGCGGACAGGCAAATCTAAATGAGAATTTCAATGAATCGGTAAACCTTTCACTTGAGAACCAGGTTACCTTCCGCAATCAATACGGCCTGCACAATATCACCGCTACCGCGGTACATCACGTCAGAAGGAACGAGGGCAACAGCGTCCAGGTTTCAGCCGTAGGATTTCCCTATGAACAATTAAATGTGATAGCCCAGTCCTTCGAAGATGGCCGGCAGGTCCAGGGCTATTACAATCCGTTTAATTCGGAAGCCTATCTTGCCCGTGTGAATTATGATTTTGACAGCAAATATCTGTTGACTGCCAGTATCCGGAGGGACGGGAATTCAAGGTTCGGCGCCGCCAACCGCTGGGGCACCTTCCCATCGCTTTCACTGGCATGGAAAATAGATGAAGATTTCCTTACCGGCGTGGACCAGATATCAATGCTGAAACTACGGGCGGGATGGGGCAAAACCGGCAATTCGGATATAGGATCATTTCAGTATCAGTCGGTTATAGACGGCTTTAACCAGTTCTCGCCCGTAATTGGCGGACGGGTGGTTCCGGGACTCAACGTGGTACACAGTTTTGGAAATCCCCTGATTATGTGGGAGTCGGCCGAAATGTACAACTTTGGAATCGACCTGAACCTGTTTATGAACAGATTGCAATTGTCGGCCGAATACTACGTCAAAAACCAGGACGACCTTTTAGTCAGAAGACCCATGCCCAGTACATTCGGCCGGGTTTCGGGGGCAGGTGATCCGTGGGTGAATCTCGGAGAAGTGCAGAACCGGGGTTTTGAATTTACCGGAATGCTGCGCCAGATGGCAGGCGATTTTAATTACATTATCTCCGGGAATCTTACCACCATTAAGAACGAAGTCAGATACATACCCAGAGAAATTGTTTCAGGGAACAATATTACCAAGACCGGGCATACTATTGGCAGCTTTTACGGATATGTGGCCGAAAGGATAATCACGCCGGATGACTTCGATGATAACGGTAATTACCTGCATGCCCAGCCTGCTTCTGGAACTCCCCGTCCGGGCGACCTGAAGTTCAGGGACCTGAACAATGACGGGATAGTGGACGACCTTGACCGAACAATTATCGGAAAGCCGGTGCCCGATCTGACCTACGGACTGAGCGTGGAAACAATGTACCGGGGATGGGACTTTTCGGTATTTCTTCATGGCATGCACAATTTTCAGGTGTACAACCATTTAAGATCCGGAATTGAAGGGTTCAGTTCCCAGGACATGGGACACAACAAGCTTACGGACTTTGCCCTGAATTACTATCGTGAGGACAGGCCTTCCAGGGAATATATAAGGGCCGATCTGTCAAACAGCAATCTGAATGACCGTCCCTCTACCTGGTATCTTGAAGACGCATCGTTTCTGAGGCTAAGGGATGTTCAGATCGGTTATTCGCTGCCATACAATGCACTGGGTGCTGCCGGACTCTCCCGTGCACGCCTGTATCTCAGCGCCACAAACCTGTTTACGGTTACCAGGTATACAGGCCGGGATCCCGAGGCTCCAACAGTAAGCGCACCGCTGACTCCCGGAAACGACGGAGGGACCTATCCCGTACCCCGGGCCGTTAATTTCGGCATACAGGTTGACTTTTAAATATGCGTTTTGAAAATCTTAAAAATAAAATATATCATGTATAAATCAATTTACAGAATTGCCCTGGTAATCATGCTGGCCTTTTCTGCTTCCTGCTCCGAGGATTTTCTTGAAGTCGACAACAGGAATGCCCTTACAGACGGAAGCTTTTACCGGACACAGGAAGATTTCCTGATGGCACTCAACAGCCTGTATACCCCTCTCGCCCATGGCGGAGTTTTCGGATTGAACATGCAGTTTATATTCGGTTCGTTTGAAGACAGGATTTTATTTGAAACACCCGGGATGGACCGGCTGGCAGCCATTTCACCATCCGCAGGCGCTGTCGGCACCACCTGGCGTGACCTGTATATGGGGATGTACCGAACCAATATTTATATACGAATGCTCCGTGAACGCGAGAACGTGGACGGACTATCGGCGGCTGCCAGAGAAAGTTACCTGGCCCAGGCTCGTGCGCTGCGTGCGGCCTATATGTTTTACCTGGTAACTATTTTCAATGCGCCCCCTTTTTATGATGATCAAACCCTCCCGGAAGATTTTAACCTGCCGGCCACCAATGGCGATCCGGCACAGTTCTGGAGCCTGATAAGGGAGGATCTTGCATTCGCGGCAGAAAACCTGGCCCCGCAATACGGTCCCGACGATGCCGGGAGAATCACATCGGGGGCCGCGGCTTCCATGCTGGGAAAGGCAATGCTTTTCAGGCATTATTATTATCATGTCAGGAACGGGCAAAAGGGATCGGCCAATGATATTGCCGATCTGACCCTGGCAAGGGATGCGCTCCGTACCGTTATCCAATCCGGAACATACAGTCTTGTTAAACCACAGGAACCCAAAAGCAGGGATGATTATATTTTCGCGCTTTTAAGCAACTCAGCCTATGTAGATCTTCCTGTTGGGGACAACCTTTACATTTCCAAAAACAACCAGGAATCAGTATGGGAGGTGCAATATAATAACGAGAGGATGCAACAGGGTTGGTTGCCCGGATGGCAGTGGTCGGGCGCACTGAACGTAGCCTATTTCAGTCCCCACGGCTCAAGCTTTAAAAACCATGAGGCACACCCCGACCTGTGGGACGCATTTGAAACCGAGGGTG
>SKQJ01000108.1 GCA_007119075.1 Bacteroidales bacterium
ATTAATTTGCTTGTTAAAATATCATTTGAGGGAAGAAGACGGCGCTAATTGGAACGCATTTGAAGATCCAAAGCTAATTTAATCAAATTATACCGAATTTTCTATATAGTTGCTGATTTTCTAAAAAGCTCTGCTTTTCAAGGGATTATATCAGACGCTATTAGGCGGGACAAATTATTTTGTCGGTCAGGGGCGCCAGAGATACCCGGCCGGATTCAGATCGGATATGGTCAAAATCGGTCGCATTAATTGAAAAAGAGGCAAAATTTTCTTAAATTTAATCAACCTGGAAAATCCAGGCAGGTGGTATTCTCTGCAGCATTATAAACCAAATAAAATATTCTAATTATGAAGGGAAGGGTCAAATGGTTCGATGCCAATAAAGGGTATGGTTTTATAATATCGGAAGATGGGCAGGAAGTTTTTGTTCATCATAAGGACATTATACAGGAAGGGTTCAAGACCCTTGAAGAGGATCAGGAAGTAACTTTTGAAAAAGTGCAGGGGGACAGGGGCCCCCAGGCTTTTAAGGTGCAAGTCGTTGAAGAATGAGGCCTTGTTTTTTGCAAAACATCCTCATGTTTCCCTTCCCGGCGCATTGACGCCTGCCGGCCTCTCTCGACAAAATGCCTCCTATCTGCGGGCTTGCCGAGCAAATCGAAGCTTATTTCAGGTTTCTGCTGGTCCCCGGCCTGTCCCTGATCAACGGCTGCCGATTCCATGGTGGGGGCAAGACTGAATTGTCTCTCCGCAAAACCTCCGACAGAAAGCAACTGCTTCCGGAATTATCATTGTTTGAGGTTTCCGTATTGTTCGGGAGTTCTGTAAAGAGGCAGGAATCTGCCTTCCGTTTCCGGGGAATGATCAGAGTTCCCGGACCGGGGGCATCTGGCTGAATTTTCACGAAAAATATCCCTGATTAATCAGGAATAGCTATCTTTATCATGTAAATCCCGGCCAACATCTTATTCCGCGCGTTTGAGTTGCCGGCGAACAGGTTGCCGGTGCAGCATTTCAATAGTTTGTGATACAAATAATCACTAAATCATTAATGCCATGGGAAATAATATTAATCGCAGAAAATTTATCGGAACGGGACTGGCTGCCGCCGCCTCAGTTTCCGTGGGATCGGCATTTGCTTCTGAAATCAGTCCCGGACTTACGCCCGCAAAGAGGAACAACGAGAATCCTTTTAATCCGCGAACCTACAATGCAATGCCCACCCGTTCCCTGGGCAGGACCGGTTACAAGGTAGGGATTTTGAGCCTCGGGGCCCAGGCTGCAGTTGAGACGCGGGGCATGGAAGAAGAAGCTGAGAGGATAGTTCATCGCGCTCTCGACCTTGGCATCAACTACTTTGATACCGCCCCTTCTTACGGCGGCGGAGTAAGTGAAACCAATCTTGGCCGTGTATTAAAAACACGCCGGAGCGAGGTGTGGCTTTCATCGAAAACCCATGACCGGACTTATGACGGATCAATGCGCCTGCTTGAAGAAAGCCTAAAAAGGCTGCAGACCGATCATCTTGATACATGGCAATTGCACAATGTTCAGCGCAAGGATCAGCTCGACCAGATTTTCGCTCCTGACGGTGCCATTAAGGCTTTGGAAAAAGCAAAAAATGAAGGAATAGTGCGTACCCTCGGGATTACAGGTCATTATGAGCCGCTGGTACTTGTGGATGCGTTGAACAAGTATCAGTTTGATCTTATCTTGCTAGCCGTAAATGCAGCCGACGTGCACTATCTCAGTTTCAAGAATTACCTGATACCCGAGGCACAAAGGAAAGGTGCTGCAATTGTGGGCATGAAAGTAGCTACCCGGGGGCGCATGCTTTCGACATGGACTCCGCCGCCCCTGGAAGAGCAGCCGGCCAGGCTCGCTACCGAGATACCCGGTTCCGTAACTATCAGGGAGGCCCTGAATTATAATATGAGCCTTCCTGTCAGCACAACTATAATAGGAGTGGACAATGTAGCCCAGATCGAAGAGGATGTTCAGATTGCATCGCGGTTCGCACCGCTTTGTGAAGAGGAAATGAAGGCCATCGAGTATAAAACATTGCCTACTGTAAGGCAGGGCCTGTATTTTCGCAGGTGGGAGATGGGAGCATGACCAGGTAGTGGGAGTATGAAGGGTGAGAGATGGATGCATGAACCATCGGCAGAAGTGGCATGAACCGGAGGGGCCCGGGAGCATGAACCGATGGGAGAAGGGCGCATAAAATACAAAGTTGAACTAAAAAAACAAAAATGAACAGAAGGACTTTCATAGAAAAATCCATGCTTGGCACGGCAGCACTTACTGCTTCTTCCTTTTATTACCCGTCTGCCTCAAAAAACAATAAATTAAAGGTTGGCCTCATCGGCGCAGGATGGTACGGTATGGTCATAAGCAAGGCGGCTCTTAAGGTCGGGGGACTGGAAATAGTTGCAGTATGCGATGTCGACAGCCAGCACCTCAGCGAAAGCGCCCGGGAGCTTGAAAGCCTGCAGGGAACAAAGCCAAAAACCTTTAAACACTACCAGGACCTGCTCGACATGAAAGGGCTTGAGGCAGTATTTATAGCCACTCCCCCCCAATGGCATGCTCTCCAGTTTATTGCCGCCTGCGAGAAGGGGCTTGATGTATTCCTGGAAAAGCCCCTGGCCTATGATCCTATGGAAGGGCTGGCAATGGTCAGGGCTGCTGAAAAGGCCGGAAATATCGTGCAAGTCGGGTTTCAGCGCAGGCAAAGCCATGCTTTCAGTCAGGTGAAACAATTTATCAACGAAGGAAAGGCCGGAAATATTCACCAGATAGTGGCCCAGATCCACTACCAGGCAAATCCGGGCGACACCACTATCCAGGATCCCCCGGAATCGCTCGACTGGGACGAGTGGTGCGGTCCTGCTCCCAAACTGCCATACCGGCCCAGCATCGGTCATTTCAACTGGCGGCTGGAAAAGGAATACGGGAACGGGCATCTGGTGGACTGGGGCATACATCACATAGATATCATCCGTAAAATCATGGATGACGGGATACCGACGGAATACAGAACAACCGGCGGGACGTATGCCCTTGAGGGCCAGATCACCACTCCCGATACCCTTACGGCTAATATGGCCTTTCCCAAAGCGCCGGTGGTGTGGCAGCACCGGATGTGGGGCACGGGCGATGTGAATCCCGAATTCAACAACGGAGTATTCTTCCATGGAGACCGTGCCACGATCTTTGCAGCCGATAACAGGGTGGTTATAATGCCTCCCGGAAGGGATGCCGAAAGGACCGACCTTACAATAAGGACCGAGGGGGGGATGCAGGAGCTTCACATGGCTGATTTTCTTGACGCAGTAAGGCTCAGGGATCCGGGAAGGATTAGCTGCACCGTGCAGGATGCTTTTGCCTCCAGCACCGCCGTTCAGCTGGCAACGATTGCCTTTTATACAGGGAGCACAGTAAAATGGGACAGTCAAAGGAATACCATAATCGATAATCCTGAGGCAGCAGCGCTTCTGAAAAGGGAATACCGCGGCAGCTGGCAGCATCCCGGGTAGGTAGCAGGCCGCCGGATATCAAGCGTATTACAATCAGGACGGCTATGTCCCTGGCCTAATCTTCCAGCTGGCAGCATCCCGGGTAGGGAGCAGGCCGCCGGATATCAAGCGAATTGCAATCAGGAAGGCCGGGTCTTCCCGGCGTCCTTCCCGTGCCGGTAATCGGTCCTGGATAAGGGATTCAGCGGCAGCGAAAACCTGAATTCACTTCCTTTTCCCAACTGACTGGTCACCCATATTTTCCCTCCATGCTGCTCGATAAAATCCTTGCAGATCAAGAGCCCAAGGCCGGTTCCCTGTTCGCCGTTTGTGCCTTTCGTGGTAAACGGCGTCTCAAGACGCCATAATTTTTTCTGATTTTCCCCGCTTATGCCTACACCGTTGTCTAAAACGGTTACAACAAGATAATCCCCTTCTTTTACGGTGTATATTTTTACCATTCCGCTGTTTCCTGTGAATTTTATAGCATTCGACAACAGATTCCTGATAAC
>SKQJ01000275.1 GCA_007119075.1 Bacteroidales bacterium
AGCGGAGCTATCGGCCCCTCCCCGTCATGGCCCTGGTTTACATCGACCACCCTGCCGTTAAGGTGTGCTCCTACGGTTATGCCGCTGCCCAGATGAACTACAATGAGCCTGAGCTCCTCATATGGCTTGATCTGGGATTTGGCGAACTTCCTGGCAGTCCATTTTTGCATCAGGGCATGAAAAATGGATTTGCGCTCGAACAGGGGATGTCCCGATACACGGGCTATGTCGTCCAGTTCGTCGACGACCACCGGATCTGCGATGACCGCCCTTGCATTGGGCATTTCTTTTTTTACTTCATTGGCCAGCATCCCCCCGAGGTTAACCACATCTTCCCTGTAGGGACTGTTGTGCAGGTCATTGAGCATCTTTTCGTTTACCTCGTAAACTCCCGAGCTGACCGGCCTGATAAGTCCCCCGCGACCCACAATGGCTGCAAAATCCTCCATGGGCATTTCATTCTGGTTTAGTTCGTCAATGATGCACTTTGTCCTGAAGGGCACCTGGTCGCTCAGCCTGTCAAATTTTTCAAGTTCTTCGGGAGAATGGATGATCCTTTTGAGATACAGCAGCTTGGTGTTGTCGATTATTCCTATTTTCGTAAAATTGTGCCGGGGATTGATAATCAGTATGAGGAGTGATTTCTGCATGGCCGGGGTATGATTTTTGGGAATGGTTTTTTAAATTCAGCTGTCCGTTTTCTTTAATATATGCCTGGAGATTATCAGCCGCTGTATTTCCGAAGTGCCTTCACCGATCTGCAGCATTCGCTGATCACGGTAGAAACGCTCCACATCGAAAGTTTTCATAAGCCCGTACCCGCCGTGGATCTGAACCGCTTCATCGGCCACCTCCCTGGCTATCTCGGAACAATAGAGCTTGGCCATTGCCGATTCTTTGCCAAACGGCCGGTTGTTGTCCTTCAGCCAGCAGGCCTTGTAAAGCAGATTGCGGGCCAGTTCGATCTTCAGCGCCATATCGGCCAGTTTGAAGGCGATGACCTGGAAACCGGCGATTGCCCGCCCGAACTGTTTTCGCCGTTGAGAGTAATCAAGGGCCATTTCATATGCGCCCTGGGCGCAGCCAAGCCCCATTGCCGCGATCGACAAACGCCCGTTATCAAGGGTGCTCAGCATGATGGCCGAACCCTGGCCCTTTTCCCCGAGAAGATTTTCCTTTGGCACGCGGCAGTTGTCGAAATGGAGGGAGGATGTGTCAGAAGCGCGCCACATCATTTTTCCCTTGAGTTCCCTGGCAGCATATCCCTGGGAACCCTTTTCTACCAGAATGGCGGTGAATTCCTTTTTCCCGTCGGTATCATCGCTGACCGCCTGCACTGTGACGCCCGCTGACATGTCGGAGGCACCGTTTGTTATGAATATTTTCGAGCCGTCGATAACCCACTCTCCATTAATGAGTTCCGCCTTGGTGCGGCATCCCCTGGAATCGGACCCGGCATCGGGCTCGGTCAGCCCGAATGCCCATATGGCTTCCCCGGTGCATAGCCTGGGGAGATATTTTTTTTTCTGCTCTTCCGTGCCGTAATGACGGATCGGGCCGATGCCAAGCGAATTATGGGCGGCCAGCGTAGCCGCATGGGATCCGTCAACCCTGGCAAGCTCTTCTACGGCTATTATGTAGGAAAGGGTATCGGTGCCCGCCCCCCCGTATTCTGCGGGTATGTCCATGCCGAAGAGTCCGATGCGGCCCATTTTTTTTGTCAGTTCGGATGAGAAGGTTTCCTTTTCATCCAGCTCGGGTGCAAGCGGTCTGATCTCTCGTTCGGCAAAATCCCTTACTTTTTCCCTGATCTTGTTATGTCCTTCATCAAGGTCGAAATTCATTATGGTTATCGAATTTAAATTATAAATGCGTTCCAAAGATAACTGCTTTTTTGCTGAAATCAACCGGCATGCTCATGGGGACAAAGGTTCCAGTATCAACAACGGCAGTGTTCCGTCTGTCAGCTGCCCCTCGCATATATCCAGCCGGCCAATAACCCCGTCGGCCGGAGCCTCTATGCCGGTTTCCATTTTCATCGACTCAACCACCACCAGGATTTCACCCTTTTTTACAGAATCGCCCTCCTTCCTTGTTACCTTTATTGCTCTTCCCGGAAGGGGAGAAAAAACTGCCCCCGGCGGAGTAGAAGGGCCTTCCCGCAGGGAAGTCACGGGTTTTTCGCTGTCAAGCAGATCGTTACGCCTGAAGGAATAATCATATCCCCTAAAGGATAACTTGTTAAGCTCCTTCCCGTTACCGGGGAAAAATACCTGGTGAAGCATGCCGTCCGACCATATTTTAATGCGGTTTTTTTCAAGCTGGTACTTCCCGGCGGCTTCCTTGCCATTCAGGATCAGGCGGAAGGTTTCGGCGGACAGGTGCAACAGGGAGGCGGTGACTGTCTCGCTTTCAAAACTAAATTCCAGCTGCCTGTCCGCCCGCCAGTATCCAAGTCTCTCCCACAGGCTGTTCTTGCCGGCTTTGTGGCGGAGGCTGGCAACCAGGGCACCGGCCGCCGCTACCCGCCATGGAGCTGCTTCTTTGAGCCGGTTTTCCCCGTCCAGTATTTCCGCCGTGTTGTTTTCACACCAGCCGGTTGAAAAACCGGCTGCAATGAAGTCGCCGTTGTGAAGCAGGCTCAACAGGAATCCGGCATTGGTTTTTATCCCCTGGATGCAGTAATTCTCCAGCGCCCCGACAAGCCTTTTCCTGGCTTCTTCCCTGCTGTCGCCCGAAGCGGTAACCTTGGCCAGCAGCGGATCATAGCTGCCGCTTACCGGACTGGCAGAATCAAGGGCCGAGTCCACGCGTATATCTTCTCCTTCCGGTTCCTGGTAACAGGTAATCATGCCGGGGGAGGGCAGGAAACCTGACGCCGGATCCTCGGCATAAAGGCGGCACTCGATAGCATGCCCCCTGATCTTTACCATGTCCTGGCTGTATCTGAGCTTACTGCCGGCGGCCACCCTGATCTGCTCCTCAACGATATCGATTCCTGTAACGATCTCCGTTACGGGGTGCTCAACCTGTATCCGGGTGTTCATTTCAAGAAAATAGAAATTGCCGTGCCTGTCCACCAGAAACTCGACAGTTCCCGCTCCCGTATAGCCGATCGACCTGGCAAGGGCAACTGCGGCCCGGGCCATTGCAAGACGTAATTCCTTGTCGGGGTATGGGGAGGGGGCCTCTTCGATAATTTTCTGGTAGCGGCGCTGTACCGAGCATTCCCTGTCGTAAAGGTGGATAATGTTTCCGTGACTGTCGCCCAGTACCTGTACCTCGATGTGGCGCGGGCTTTCAAGGAACTGCTCAAGATAGACCGAGCCGTCGCCGAAATAAGCCAGGGCTTCACGGCCTGCAGACTGTATTGCACCGGAAAGCTCCCCGGGATGGCTCACCAGGCGCATCCCCCGGCCGCCGCCTCCGGCAACCGCCTTGACAAGCAGTGGATATTTCATGTCCGCCCCCTTCCGGATAATCTCCCCGGTGGTGCCGGTTACGGCCTCAATAACCGGCAGACCGGCCTTGAGGGCCGTCTCCCTGGCCCTGATCTTATTTCCCATAAGGCCGATGGTTTCGCTGCGCGGACCGATGAAGACCAGTCCTTCTGATTCGCAGGCCGCGGCAAAATCGGGGTTTTCGCTCAAAAAGCCATACCCGGGATGAATGGCCCCGACCTTTGCTTTTTTAGCAATTGAAATAATCTGTTCCACGTCCAGCCAGGCAGCAGGAGGCAAGCTGCCGTTGAGCTCCCAGGACCGGTCGGCCGCCCTGGCATGAAGCGCGTCGCGCTCATCGGGCGTATGAAGGGCAATGGCAGCAATACCCATCTTCCTTGCGGTCCTGATGATCCTGACTGCAATCTCGCCACGGTTGGCGATCATGATACTGGAAAATACGGGCCTATCTGTCATATATAATTATTATTGTTAATGTTCATAGCCGGCTGTTCCGGTCCACCGGGGCTTTCTTTTTTCAAGGAATGCAGCCATCCCTTCCTGGCCTTCCCCGGATACCCTTA
>SKQJ01000424.1 GCA_007119075.1 Bacteroidales bacterium
GCCGGGTAAAACCCGGTCCATTTTTCAATATTATTGTTTTCAATTATGTTTCTTTCAAGAAGCAGATCAGAGGAAGCAACAATGTAAACCCCTTCCGTATTGGTGTTTGCAACCCTGCAGTTGCGCATCACCAGGCTGTCGCTGAGGGCGAAAATTCCGATCCTGAAACAATTGGAAAAAGTGCAGTTTTCAAAAACCGTCCCCACAATATCCCTTCCATGCTGGTCAATTGCAAGTCCGTATCCGCCTATGTGCACCATGGTATCGGGGTACTGGGTAATGGTAAGTCCGCGAATGACCGGCCCCCTGGTATCCGGTTCCTTCCCGTGTACGTGATTCAGGGTACGGTACAGTGCCTTTCTGAAGGCGGTAATTTCAACCTGGCGGTTTTCCGGATCTGTTCCGATGTAGATCCTGTTCGCATCGTAATCCACGAAATAGGTTTCTTCATCGACCTCCCCGGGGCTGCCGGCTGACTGCAGATATTGTCCGTCGATGAATACCGCATCGTTATTGAATCGGTGCAACGGGGTAAATTCCTCATTCCGTTTGCGGTTCCACCAGTCCTCCGGACCGGCCGGAAACAAATATTCCCAGTCGGTCACCCACAGGTTTTCTTCAACCTGCGTCCATGAACCGGCAATCAGGGTGCCGTTCAACACCGGCTCTTCATCCCGGTATGGCTGGATGACAATCCCCTGATTAAAGGTCAGATTTCCGGTGCGATAAATCCCGCCGCGCATAACGATGGCATCGCCGGTAACCACCCTTGCAAAGGCTTCCTCAATGGTAACCGGGTTATCGGGTGCGAGTCCGTCGGCAGCAGCCTCACCATCGGGCGAAACATAATAAATTGCTCCGGGTACATCGGGCAAACCGTAGACCTGTGCTAAGGGACCGTATTCAACATGAGGAGCCTGATCGTCTGACCGGCCGCAGGAGACTAAAAGTAACAGGGCAGACAAGCCCAGGCAGAAAAGCAATTTCATAATTTTCATCTTTAAGCAGGAGAAGTGATTGTTTTTAGAAATTTAAATATAGGGTTTAATTTGAAATATTAAAAAAACTGCCTCCCAATTTGACGGGCTTGCCTCCAGTCCGATTACCTACAGTCTGCTTACCTCAAACGCTGCATTGTCAGTCACGGACCGGCAATATCAGCCCTTCGGGTTCCGTCAGGCATACAAAACCGTGTCGGCCGGAACCTGTGTAAAAAAGCTTTCCGGAAATCCCGGACTGTTTATACCGCAGTCTAATTTAAAAGAGGGCTGTCTCCCCGGAGACAGCCCTCTTTAAGGTTCAGGTGTTGTAAATCATACTAAGACCGCCACCCGATAAAAATGGGGCAGGACGCTTTAGTATCTCTGTCGTTCCTTGTAGTGTGTATGCAGCAGTTCGTGTGACTTATGGCTCAGGGGCTCCCCGAGGAATTCCTTGTATATGGCAATGACTTCGGGGTTTTCGTGTGATTTCCTGATGGGTTTTCCGGCATCTTCCCTGTAAATGGCTTCGGTGCGTTTTTTCCTTATCTCCATATTAGTGGGGATCGGCTGGCCTCCGCCCCCGATACAGCCGCCCGGACAGCCCATGATCTCAATGAAATGGTAATCGGCCTCGCCCGTTTTCACCTTTTCCATGACAAGTTTGGCGTTGGTAAGTCCATGAGCTGTCACCGTTTTTAGCTCGGCCCCTTCCAGGAAATTCCATTCCGGCACAGTACCCTCGATCTTGATGGTGGCCTCCCTGACCCCTTCCATGCCACGAACGGGGGTAATGTTCAGGTTTTCAAACGGGACTTCGCGGCCGGTCACTATTTCATAGGCAGTACGAAGGGCCGCTTCCATTACGCCGCCGGTGGCACCGAAAATCACCGCCGCCCCGGTCGACTCACCCATGATGCTGTCGTATCTGGTTTCCGGCAAGGCACCAAAATCAAGTCCTCCCTGTTTGATCATTCTTGCCAGTTCCCTGGTTGTCAGAACGTAATCAACATCCTTGTATCCGCTGCTCCTCATTTCCGGTCTGTCGGCCTCAAATTTCTTGGCAGTGCAGGGCATGATGGAAACCGAAACAATGCTGGCAGGATCAATATTCCTTTTCTGTGCATAATAGGTCTTGGCAAGCGCACCAAACATCTGCTGCGGAGACTTGCAGGTGGAAAGATTGTCAAGATATTCAGGGAACGTGTGTTCAATGAACTTGATCCAGCCCGGCGAACATGATGTTGCCATCGGCAGCTTCACCGTCGGATCCTTGTCTACCAGCGCCTTTTTCAGCCTGGTAAGCAACTCGGTCCCTTCTTCCATTATTGTAAGGTCGGCCGAGAAATCGGTATCAAGCACCGAGTCAAAGCCGATCCTCTTGAGTGCCGTCACCATTTTGCCGGTAACTATCTGGCCGGTTTCAACGCCAAGGTCTTCCCCCAGCGCAACCCTTGTTGCAGGGGCAGTCTGCACCACCACATGCTTTTTGTCATCCAGAATGGCATCCCATACTTCATCGACATAGTTGCGTTCAATCAGGGCACCGGTCGGGCAACGGTTTATGCACTGACCGCAATTTGTACAAACCACATCATACATGGAGTTTTCAAAGAATGTGGATATCTTCATCTTGTCTCCCTTATAGGCAACGCCCAGGGCGCTTACATGCTGGAGCTCCTCACAGGTCCGCACGCACCGCTGGCAGCGGATGCACTTGCTGTCATCCTTGATGATGGAGGGAGAAAAAGCATCGACCGTATAATTCTTCATGTGAACAAGGTCAATGAACAGCTGTTCGCCTGACGTCTTGTATTCGCTGGCCAGATCCTGCAATTCGCATTTCTTGTTTTTGTAACAGTTTGTGCAGTCGGCATTATGTTCGGACAGAAGAAGCTCGATGACATTTTTCCTTGCAGAGCGTACCTTAAGACTGTTTGTGTGTATATCCATCCCGTCAGAGGCAGGCATCGCACAAGAAGCTACCAGGGTTTTTGCCCCGGTTACCTCGACAACGCAGACCCTGCAGTTCCCGGCGACACAAAGGTCTTCATGGTAACATAACGTAGGGATCTGGACATTGATAGCTCTTGCTGCATCCAATATGGTTTTTCCTGCTTCAATCTGAACATCAACACCATCTATCTTTAAATTAATACTTTTATCCATTTTATTCTTTTTAATGATTCGAATTCAATTGATTAATATATCATCTCCTCCCTGAAGTTCTCCACTATAGAAGAAAAGGAGTTAGCGACCGACTGTCCCAGACCGCATTTGGATGCCAGTTTCATGGTTTCGCTCAGCTTTAGAAGCTGATCCAGGTACACGGCTTTCTTTTCTCCTTTTTTCACGGCTTCGACCCCCTTGATCAGCTGCTGGCAGCCAACCCGGCAGGGAGTGCACTGCCCGCATGATTCCTCTTCGAAGAACCCAAGGTAATTGTGCAATACATTATACATCGAACGGGAAGAATTGAAAACCTTCATTGATCCGCCGGTAGGCACGCCTTCAAATCCGATGATTGTTTCCCGGAACTTCTTCCTGGGAACGCAAAAACCTGCGGCGCCCCCTACCTGCACAGCTTTTGTATCGCCATCGCCAAATTCTTCGACGAAATTGTCGAGCGACATGCCCAGTTCAAGCTCATATATCCCGGCAATCGGAGTATCGCCCGATACTGAGAATACTTTTGAGCCCCTGGAATCGGAAGTACCGAGTTCCTTGAACCTCATCGGGCCGTGCTTGCAGATCATGAAGGCATAAACCAGTGTTTCTACATTGTTTATTACGGTAGGCTTGTTTTTAAAACCTGCCACGGTGGGATATGGAGGCTTGTTGCGTGGTTCTCCCCTTTTGCCTTCCATCGATTCGAACAGGGCGCTTTCTTCACCGCAGATATATGCACCGCTGCCCATCTGTATCAGTATTTCGAAATCGATCAGGTCTTTGATGTCCCGGTGGAAAGCATCAAGAGCTTTTCTAAGTTCGGGAAGCAGGAAGCGGTATTCACCGCGCAAATATATGTATCCCTTTTTGGCCCCGATTACTTTTGCACACACGGCCATTCCGCTAAACACCTTGCTCGGCACCCTGAACAGTATCTCCCTGTCCTTGAAAGTGCCCGGTTCTCCCTCGTCTGCATTGCAGATAACAAATCGCTCGTCGGAGGGCTGCTCTGCAGTGAATTTCCATTTCAGTCCGGTGGGAAATCCGGCTCCGCCCCTTCCCTTAAGTCCCGATTCCAGAATATCGTTTATGATCTCGTCATTGGATTTGCTGAATGTTTTTTCCAGCACCTTACGGCATTCACAATCCTCATGAAAAATAAGATCTATTCTTTTTAATTTATTATAAGTCATTGTGCGATTCTCCTTTATTTTATGATTGAGTTTATTTGTTCTTTACATAATCGGTAACTATCTCAATTGCCTTATCCTCTGTAAGGTTCGTATATGCCTGATCGTTTATAAGCATTGCCGGGCCTTCATGGCACCATCCCATGCAATTCGTCTCAAGCAGGGTAAATTTCTTGTTCTGGGAGGTTTCACCAAGCTTGATTTTCAGGGTATCTTCAATAGCCTGGATAATCCGGTTTTTACCTTTCATATCGCAGGTAATGGTACGGCATATCCTGATTACATATTTGCCCCTGGGCTCGGTATCCAGAAATGTATAAAAAGTAGCTGTTCCGTAAACCTGTGCGGCCGACATGTCAAGCTCGCGCGCCACTTCGGTAAGCGCCACATCAGAAAGATAACGTTCCTGCTCCACTATGCCCTGCAAAATATGAAGAAGATTTTCTCTTTTTCTCCCATATTTATCGGCCAAATTTTTAACTAATTCCTGAACTTCTGGCATTGTTTTCTCGTTTTAGATTAATGATTCAATGAGTTATTGTTATATTTGTAACATTGTTATTTAATTAACAATAAATATTAAAGGCATCTCCTTTAAGCCTGTTCTAAATTTATTATACCATAAAGACCGAAAACATGACATTTGTTATGTTTTCGGTCTTACGAACATAAAACCCGAATTTAAAACCGGTTTAAATAAGCCGGGGGCTATCTGAGTATCGTCATCTCTTCCAGTATATGGCCGGCTCCGGCGAACATCTCTGTAATGAATAGTATGTAATTTACATCAACGCTGATATTCCTGCATTTTGCAGGATCGAACATTATATCGCTCATAGTGCCTTCCCATACCCTGTCAAAATTTACCCCGATCAGATGACCGTCCCCGTTGATAACCGGGCTGCCGGAGTTGCCGCCAGTGGTATGATTTGAAGCAATAAAACCTACCCTCATTTCCCCGTTGACAGTCCACCGCCCCATATCCCCCGCATCATAGAGTTCCCTTAACCTGTCAGGAATATTGTAATCCGGGTCGCCTGTGAGGTTTTTTTCCATAACCCCGGAAAGGGTAGTGTACTTATTATAATAGACGGCATCCCGGGGGTAATATCCCCTTACCTGTCCGTAAGCTACCCTCAGGGTCCGGTTTGCATCGGGGTAAAATGCCCTTTCCGGCTCCATTTCCCGCAAGCCTTCGACAAACAGCCGGTAAAGGGGCGTCAGCTGATCGTTGAGGCTGTTCCATTCACTGATTACATTTTCATTATAAACCGCCCGTATGTCCCCGACAATCCTTACGAATATGTCATCTTCCAGCAGATCGGGCCCGGCGGCATCCTGTTCGAGAACGTAAAGCAGGTCGGCCACTCCCCGGGGGGTGACAAAGGCGCTTTCGGAGAAGACATGATCTGCGAAACGGTCAAAGTCAGAATCGAAACCGGTTGTCACCTCGCCGAAAAATGCAGGATGAAATTCCTCATCAATATTCTCCCTGTACATCGTGAGCATCATGCTGAATATCCGGCGGTCGACCGGCTGGTGGTAATCCCTGAAGAAATTGCCCGAAACCTGGCTGAGAACGCTGGTAAGCCGGGCTGGATCCGTTCCCTGGCGCAAATCAGTCCGGGTCTCGGTCAGCCGGAGAAAATCATTAACGAACCGGACTGCTTCAATTGCATACAAGGCTTCCTGACCGTAATCAAAGGCCAGGGTAAAATGTTCAAGAAGCGAATAAAGGCTGTCCAGCCCCGGAAGCACACCCGAATAACGGGACATGCGCTCCGGGGAACCTTCGACCCACTCCGCGAATCGCCTTTCAATGGCCCTTTTCCGTTCGATCGCATCCAGCCTTTCAAGTCCCCTGTTTTCTCCCTGCCACCTTTTCCAGGCATTGCTCACGCTTGCAAACTTGGAGGCATACTTGATCCTTACGGTATCGCTCCTTTCCATTTCCCGGCCCATAGCTGCCAGTCTCTCATCACGGAGCCTGATACTGTGCGGGTTCCGCATGCGGATGAGCATATCTACGGCATGTGAGGTCAGGTACTGGCGCGTGCTTCCGGGGAACCCGAAAACCATTGTAAAATCATTCTCCCGGACACCGCCGGCTGAAACCGGCATGTGGACCGGTGATCGGTAAGGCACATTTTCGCCGGAGAATGGTGCGGGTTCGTTTTCGTCGTCGGCATATATCCTGAAAAAAGCAAAATCGCCGGTGTGCCTTGGCCACATCCAGTTGTCGGTGTCTCCTCCGAATTTGCCGACAGAGGAAGGCGGAGCGCCCACCAGCCTTACATCCTCAAAGACATCATAGACAAACAGGTAATACTCGCTTCCAAAATAAAATGAGTTGACGGCTGCATTGTAACGGGTGCCTTCCACTGCTTCATCCTCCAGGATCCCGGAAATTATATTTACGGCAGCCTGCCTTTGATTTTCATCCATGCCGTCATCCAGAACCGAAAGAACCCTTTCGGTAACGTCCTCCATTCTGACAAGGAAGGTCACCGTCAGTCCCCGGTTGGGAAGCTCCTCATCCTCAGTCATTGCCCAGAAACCATCGGTAAGATAATCATTGTCGACGCTGCTGTGGGACTGGATGGCCCGGTAGGCGCAATGATGATTGGTCAGAACCAGGCCCCGCTCGGAAACCACGACTCCTGTGCATCCGCCTATCCGGACAACCGCATCTTTCATGCTTGGTCTGTCGGTACTGTAAATGTCTTCGGCCGAAAGGCGAAATCCCTTTCTCTGCATTTCCTCTATATTGTATTTTTCAAGAAGCGACGGCAGCCACATGCCCTCACCTGGAAAAACAGGAAATGACACGGCTGTAAAAGCCAGTAAAAACAGGAGATTGCGAATCATAATAAATTTAAATTTTAGTGAAGCCCGCATGTTTTTTTTTATGTGATTTGTCTGCCGATGGTGCAGGTTTTAAATTATACAGGTTTGCTGTTTTCGATAAATAAGAAAATGGATGCTAAAACTCCATAAGTGCCTTGTAGAGCCGGTCGACGGGCAACCCCATCACATTGAAGTACGATCCGTTTATGGCCTCAATGCCTACATAACCTATCCACTCCTGGATTCCATACCCTCCGGCCTTGTCATAAGGCCGGAAATTATCCACATAATAAATTATTTCTCCTGCCAGGAGTTCCCTGAAATACACTGAAGTCAGGGAATAGAAAGAAACCCGGCGGTCCGGGCTTTTGATGCAGACACCGGTAATTACCTGGTGGCTTCGTCCGGAAAGCTCTGTAAGAAATCTTATTGCCTCATCCCTGCTGCCCGGCTTGTTCATTACCGAATTATTGCACCAGACAATAGTATCGGCAGTAATTAAAACGGTCCTGTCGTCCAGCAGATTATCAAATGCACCGGCTTTTTTTTCAGCCAGATAAACAGGTATTTCTGTTTTGGAGAGAGAATCGGGAAAGGTCTCATCCGCCCCCGGATGGCCTGCGACCTCGAACGCGATGCCAAGTCCGCAGAGAAGCTCCTGCCGGCGCGGTGACCGGGACGCCAGCAATATGCGGCTATTTGCGAATTTATCCTTTAAATGAAGCATAATTTCAAAAGGATGCGATAATTATATACCTGACAAGAAGCGAATAGGAGATTCCCGTCAGCATGATCAGCTTGGCCAGGTTATGGGCAGACCTGTAATCCGGCTTACTCCGTGCCATGATTATCCTGTAAAGCAAAAGCACCAGGGGCAGAATCAGGAGCGCAAGAAAATACAGCAGGCTCAGGTAATCGGTTTCCCCGAAAAATCCGGTCATAAGGTGCCCTTTATAAAGATACGCAAGCGAAGCCAGAGTCACAAAGATCAGTCCCCCGACGATCAGCTTGGTGTAAGGAATTCCGAGGACTATCGGCACCGACTTTCTCCCCTGGACGACATCTCCTTCATAATCCTCAATATCCTTGATGAGTTCCCTTATAAGGGTGGTAATGAAGGCAAAGTAGCCGAATGATCCCACCCATGCAAAAATATAGGCAAAACTGGTGTGGTGCGTTCTTAATATGGCGCCGTATTCCCTGTTCAGCGCCGGCAGCTCAAACAATACGACGGTTACAGGCACCATGGCAGTAAGGATAGCGATTACCAGGTTGCCGGTAAGGAACTGACGGTTAAAGTTTGTGGAATAAAACCAGAGCATCCCCGCCGCCAGTATGAAAAAAATCCCCATAAGGGGCACCCCGACATGGAACGCGACATAGAACCCGGTTACAAAACCAAAAAAATTAAGCAGCCAGTGAAGGATAATTGCAGCGCGCCGGGACAGCTGCCGGCCGACTACCACCCGGCCGGGACGGTTGAGGCGGTCGGTCCTTGTATCAAAGTAATCATTGATCACGTAGCCTGCCGCGGTGACCGTCACGGAAGCCAGTACCAGCAGAAAGAAACGGAAATGATCCAGCTGAAGCTCGAAATCGCTTATCCACAGTATCGGCTGTATTATGGCATGTCGCATCAGGTACATGGTGGCAGCCACTATCAGCAGGTTTTTGTACCTGATGAGCCGGAGAAACGGTATGAGCTTGTTGCTCATAAAATGAAAGTATCATCACCCATCCAGACCCCGTGCACCCTCATTACCTGTTCCAGGACATCCCTCACGCACCCATGTCCGCCCCTGAACCCGGATACATACCTGGCAACCTGCTTGATCTCGGGAACGGCATCGGCGGGACATGCTGGAAAACCGGCCTTTTGCATCACAGGATAATCGGGCAGATCATCGCCCATGTACAGGACATCGCCGGGATCCAGTCCATATTTATTGCAAAAGTGCATAAAATCATCAATTTTGCTGGAGGATTTAAGATAAACATCGTGGACCCCCAGCATGTTGAATCTTTTTCTGACCTGTTCGGAATTTCCCCCGGTAATTATGGCAATGCGATAACCTTTGCGCACGGCCAGCTGCATGGCGAAACCATCTTTGATGTTCATGCTCCTGATCAGCTCGCCGTTAGGGTCCATCAATAATATACCGTCAGAAAATACCCCGTCGACATCAAAGGCAAATGCCTTGACCCTGCTTAGTTCTTCCTTGAAAAAACTCATTTCTTTTAATTTTGCTTCGTTTGACGGTTCTGCTGCATGCCCCGGATCCTCCGGGGTCCCGGAATTAGTGTCGCTTGCCGGTTTTGAGGCGCCTGCCGGTACTGCTGCACGCCCGGGACTTTCCGTGGTCCCGGATTTTGCTTCGTTTCCGGGTTCTGCTTCATTTCCGGGTTCAGAACCGTTTCCGGGTTTTGCAGCGTATCCGGGTTTTTCTTCGTTTCCGGGTTTTTCTTCGTTTCCGGGTTTTTTCCCGGACCCCAATTTGCGGATGCTGCCGGACAGCTGTTCATAGACATCCCTTAATCCGGGTGTTGAAGATAACAAATCCTGATGCTTCTGAATAATTATTTCGTCATTTCTTGCCGCGGGTCCGGTTTGAGAAGCTGAAGGCCCCAGGGAGACTGCCTTACCTGCAGTTTCCCTGATCAGGGGATGATACAGCTCAAAAGGCAGTCCGGCCTTAGAAGAGATCTCTTCGGCCAGGGCATACATGTGGTTTGTGAAATTACATGCAAAGACTGCTCCCAGGTGAAGGAGCAGTCGTTTTTCCGAATTCACTTCATAAACAAAGGGGCTGATTGCCCGGGCCAACGACTCAAGCCTGGCAGGGCCAACCGGACCGACGGACTCGATACAAAGGGGCATATCGGAAAATTCCGGGATTTTTCGGCCGGAAATTGTTTGCAGCGGATAAAGCACACCATAATTATCGGAATGGCCGGCAAGGATTTCAAGCGGCAGACTGCCGGCGGTATGGATCAGAAAGCTTTTTTTAAACCCGATTTTTGTAACTGTGCCTGCCAGTGCCTGATCGGTCAGGGCGAATATCCATATTCCGGATTCAGGGATCTCACTGATATCGGTGGTCCATGCTGCACTTACTTTTTCAGCCAGCTCGCGGGCATGTGAGGAAGTCCTGCTATAGACGATATCAATGGTATACCCGGCCTGATGCAGGGAAAGGGCCATGAAGCTTGCCACATTTCCTGCGCCTATAATTGCAATCTTTTCCGGGTTTGATTCAGTCATTTTGTCTGTTTCGGTCAAGAACCGGATCAAAATTAAATAAATAATCCCGGAATCAGGTCTTCCTGATCCCGGGATCAACGTTTTTCTGGAAAACTGGTTCACTCGGCAGTAGCCGGGACGTATTTAAATGACCCTAGTTCCTTGACATCCAGACTGTTAATATAAACCGCCCTTTCCCGGTTACGGGCTTTTGCGCTGTAGATGAATACGGTAGCGCTGCCCAGGTAAGAATTGTCCCTGACGGCATCCTTGAGAAGCAGGTAGCCCATAATTATGTTTCCGGCCATTTCAACCAGTCTCCTGGCATGAAAGTCCATAAGCTCGCTGCTGCCGGCTGCGGAAACCCGGCCGGCGCATTTCTCATATTCATCGGTCATTTCCATCAACCATGATTTCAGGTATTCCATTTCGGGAGCAAATATTTCTGACTGATAAGTTTCCCGGATGTAGCCCAGATATGCCCCGGAGGTGACCCCGCGAATGGCAGCTACAACCTGGAGCTGGGAAGTGCCTTCATATATGGAGGTGATCCTTGCATCCCGGTAGATCCTCTCGATGGGGAAATCTTTCATAAAGCCTGCACCACCGTGTACCTGAAGGGAATCGTAAGCTATTTCATTCGAGTATTCGCTGGCAACAAGCTTGAGAAGGGGGGTGTAAACATCGGCCAGCCTCTGGTACTTTTTCTGCTCATTGCGCTCTCCGGGTTCAAGTTTCCTCTCTTCCGAGATGGCGTTGTAGTTTTTGTAAATATCGACAAAGCGCGCTGTTTCATACAATAACGTCCTTTGCGCCCTGATCTTCACCTCCATGTTCCTGAGCATTTCATATACAGCCGGGAACTGAATAACGGGACGGCCGAACTGTGTCCGTTCACCGGCATATTTAAGCGCTTCCCGGTAGGCTGCCTCGGAAATGCCGACCGATTGCGCGGCAACGCCCAGACGGGCACTGTTCATAAGCGACATGACATATTTTATAAGACCGAACTTCCTGTCGCCAACAAGTTTTGCAGGGGCATTTTTGAAGACAAGCTCGCAGGTGGGTGACCCCTTAATACCAAGCTTATTCTCAATCCTCCTGATAGTCAAAGCCTTGTCTTTTCTGTCATAAACAAACAGCGACAATCCCCTGCCATCGGACGTGCCTTCTTCGCTACGGGCAAGGACCAGGGAAATATCGGCATCGCCGTTGGTTATAAACCGCTTTACGCCGTTAAGCAGCCACATGTTCCTTTTTGCGTCCCAGGTGGCTTTGAGCTGGACAGCCTGAAGATCCGAGCCCGCATCGGGTTCGGTAAGATCCATTGCGGCGGTGGCACCCGTGTTAAAACGGGGCAGAAACTCATCCTTTATCTCTTCCGATCCAAATTCATGCAAGGTTTCGGCGCAGTCCTGAAGCCCCCAGATGTTGGCAAAGCCCGCGTCGGCCCTCGATACGATCTCGGCCGCCATGACATAGGGCACCATCGGAAAATTCAGTCCCCCGTATTGCCTCGGCAAAGACATCCCGATAAGGCCCGACCTGGTCAGCGCCTCATGGTTCTCACTGGTACCCCTGGCATATTTGACCTCGTTGTTTTCAAGCGTGGGACCTTCGGCATCGACCGATTCGGCGTTGGGCGCAATCACATTTCCGCAGATGTCGCCGACTATCTCAAGTATCTTGTCATATCCGTCCATTGCATCCTCATGATCCATAAATGCATAGTCATAACTGTCCCTGTCCGAAAAACCGCGTTCCTTGAGCATGACTATCTTTTTCATCAGGGGGTGATCCAGATGAAATTTTATATCCCTGTTATCAGTATAATAATTTGCCATTACTTTGTATTCTTTTGATAGTACTTAATCATTTTGGGCAGGATCTCAATAAGGTCGCCGATTATGGTGTAATCGGCAATCTGGTTGATAGGGGCGTCAGGATCGTTGTTGATGGAGATAATGATGACTGACTGGTCCATGCCGGCGCGATGCTGGATCTGACCGGAAATACCGCAGGCGATATACAGTTTGGGGCGAACGGTAACGCCGGTCTGCCCTACCTGCCTTTCATGATCTATAAACCCGCCGTCGACTGCCGCCCTGGAGCCGGCAACCTCCCCGCCAAGAACACCGGCAAGGTCATAAAGCAGCTGGAAATTCTCCCGGGATCCCACTCCGTATCCTCCGGAAATAATTATTCCCGCATTTTTTATATTGACTTTCCTGCTTTCTATGTGTCTTTCAATAATACTGGTTATGAAATCTTCATCACTGAGCCACTGCCGGAACTCAATCTCCCTGATCTCTCCCCTGAAATCGGCCGAAAGGACCTCCTTTTTCATGACTCCTTCCCTGACGGTAGCCAGCTGGGGACGGGTTTCGGGATTTATTATGGTCGCGAGGATATTGCCTCCGAAGGCGGGCCTGATCTGGTAGAGAAGATCCTTGTATTCCTTTTTGGTCCTGGGCTCAGTATGGTCACCTATTTCAAGGGCAGTACAATCGGCGGTTAGTCCGCATTTCAGAGCTGAAGCAATGCGCGGTGCCAGATCCCTGCCTATGGAGGTTGCCCCGAAAAGCCCTATGCGCGGCTGTTCCCCTTCGAAAAGCCGTTTGACGATAGTGGCATGGGGAAGGGTGGCATAGGGATAAAGGCGCTTGTCGTCAGCTACATGGACCACATCAGCGCCATAGGGGAATATCTGCTTTTCAATGCCATTCAGCCCGGAACCGATTACAACCGCCTCGAGCCGGCAATTAAGCATTGTGGCCAGAGACCGCCCTTTTGACAATAGCTCAAGGCTGACCTCTGCAATCTGTCCATCTTCAATTTCACAATAAACAAAAACGTTATCCACTTTTTTATTTTTAAAATTATCATTAATTATAGCAGGCCTGCCAGGGATTTATTTTGAGCCTGCCGGTTGGTTCCTGCCTGCAACAGCTATCCTATTGTATGATTGGATATGAGTTCCTTCATCAGCCCTTCTATATCGCTGTTGCTGGAAGATAGCACTTTTGACTCCCGGCTGGCGAAAACCACATTTTCAATCTTCTTTACTTTGGTCGGGGAGCCCGATAATCCCAGCTGTTCCAGATCGGCCTCGATATCGGCAACCCCCCATTCCCTGATAAGCAGGTACGGACGGTCTTTCTGGAGCTGCAGATAATCTTCGCTTGTATCCTGCAATTCGCCAAGGCTTCTTGCATGCTTGTATTTGATGGTGTATTTGGCATGCCTGGAACGGCATTCGGGAGCCGAGCTGTGAACAGTGACAACAATCGGAAGAGGGGCAGAAACGGTTTCAACGCCCCTTTCGAGCCTTCGCTTGATGGTGATTTTCTTTTTATCGACATCAATAATTTCCTCGGCATATGTGATCTGCGGCAGCCCCAGCTTTTCGGCAACCTGGGGTCCGACCTGGGCGGTGTCGCCGTCTATTGCCTGTCGGCCCGCAATTACCAGATCATAGGGAGCTAGTTTTTTTATCGCAAGCGAAAGAGCATAGGAAGTTGCAAGAGTATCGGAACCGGCAAATTTCCTGTCGGTCAA
>SKQJ01000411.1 GCA_007119075.1 Bacteroidales bacterium
GTCAGATCAAGCATAGTTTGAATTTTTTGGGTTTGTATTTTACACTTGAGACGCAATTTTTGATTTCAGGTTACATTTTGCATTAAATTTGTGATATATTACCGTTATTTATTTGTAACCCGGCAATCTTTAATGCGTCTTAATGATGAACTCAAACGGCAAGGGTTCGGGCAGCAGCTGATTTCACAAATTTAAAAACGCTAAGCCGGCTTTTCAGATGCAGGAGAAAAACGACAGTTATTACATTGGAAAGGTTCTGGAGGGAGAAAGCGGGGCTTATGCTGTCCTGGTGGACAGGTACAAGACGCTTGCCTACAATATATCTCTTGGAATCGTGAAACGGCCCGAGGATGCGGAGGAGATCACCCAGGATTCATTTCTGAAGGCATACCGTTCATTGCGCAGCTTTAAGGGGGATTCAAAGTTTTCGACCTGGCTTTACAGGATTGTTTACAATTCATCTATAAGCCATTTGAGAAAAAAGCAGAAGGAGGTTCCCGCAGACCCCGGAAGCCCTGAGATGCTCAGATATGCCGGTCAGCCGGACGAAGAAGGTTCACAGAATGAAGATCTTGCCGCCGCACTGAAAAAGGCTGTCGACTTGCTTCCTGCGGCTGAAAAGACGATGATCAACCTTTATTATTATGACAACAGCAGCGTGGAAGACATTGCCAGGATTACAGCTTTTTCCGTATCCAACGTGAAAGTCAGGCTTTTCCGTGCAAGGAAAAAACTGCATGATCATATCCGGACACTTATGAATAACGAGATCAGGGTAAGCTGAAACACGCAAAATAAAAAACCATGAAAAGGACAAATGAAGACGAATTGTTGAGACCATTATTCCAAAAGGCCGGAATGGAAAAGGCTCCCGGCCATCTCACCTCGAAAGTAATGGAAGAGATCATGGCCAATCCCGCAATCGACCCCGCCCGTAAATTTTACTATGACTGGTGGTGGTCGGGATTTGGACTTCTCAGCATGCTTTCAATGTATTTTACCGGAGTGTTCGGTTTTCTTGCCGGCATATTTACGCCCTATATCAATGATGCTTACGGGGTGCTTGCCGGTTATGCCGGCCTGCTGTCCGGACTTTTGCCTTCCGGAGAGGTAGTGCTTCCCTCTTCTTTGCTGCCGGCGATATTGCCCGGAATTTTGCTGATATTGCTGATAGACGCGGTATTTGGAAGGGATCTGAGGAGGGCTGTGTGAATCGGGCGGCTGAAAAAAAACTGCCCGGAATCCTTTGTTTATGAAGGGTGCTAGCCAGTCATACGGGATAAACAAAGGTAGGATTCCGGGACAGTGTTTTGGGGAAGCGCTAAAACAGACTTGCGATATTTCTTTTTGCCAGCGAGCTTAAATGCTGGTATGTGTTTTTTAAGAATGTTCTTTTCCTGACCGGCAGTGTGAAATAAAAACTGGATCCCTTGCAAGGACCGGATTCGTGCCACATTTCACCGCTCATCAGCTCAACAAGGCTCTTTGAGATCGACAGTCCGAGCCCGAGGCCTTTAACAGGAGCTCCAGCCAGGGTTTTACCGGTGTTGAAGGGCATGAATATATCATCATTATCCAGTAAGCCGAGGCCTTCGCCGGTATCTCTTACGAAAAAGGTCACCTTGTTGCCTTTGCTTTTATAATAGCCGAATTGTATGTGACCCTTTTTTGTAAACTTTCCGGCATTGTCGATAAGATTGTAGAGTATCTGTTTCAGCCTTTTATAATCGGCATATATGAAAAAATCATCATCTTCGCCCTTGACAGCGGCAAGATTGAGCTTTTTCTGTTTAATGTCCTGTGTTTCCCTGGTTTCTTCATGAAGCGCATCGAGTATGTCATTAAGGTAGCATTCTCTGTCATTAAGCCTGATATTTCCGCTTTGCAGCTGCGAGGCGTCTATCATGTTATCGATTATTCCGAGCAATTCAATACTGTGGCTGTTTATATGGTCGATGCAGTCCTTACGTTCCCCTGGCTCCATTTTTTCATCGGTCAGCAGATTGGCAAAGCCCACAATTGCATTCATCGGCGTGCGGATATCATGGCTGATATTCGAGAGGATAGCCGACTGCAGGTTTTGCATCCTGGTCCGGGTAGCACTTAGTTCTTCCTCAAGCATTGCAATTGTTTGCAACAGCTTTTTATTTTCTTCAGTAGACATAGAGGTATTCTTAGCTGGATTACATTACATGATGGTGAACCCTGCACTATTAAAAATGCAGGGGTTGTAGCCGGAGAATGAGGTTATTGAAGATTCCTCATCAGTCGGGTCGCATTCCTGCTGTAATATCCGTTTCCATCTGCAATGGCGGTAAACAGCTTCCTTGCCTGCTCATCATGCCCTGTTTTCAGATAGCACAATCCAAGGTACCACTCGGCGTGTTCTATGAAAAGGTTGTCATCATGGTTTATTATTCCCGAAAAAGTATTCCGTGCCACGCCGTACCGTTCCGTTTCCATGTATGATATACCTGAATAGAACCTGGAAGTGACGTTTTCCGAATCACTGGCAAGCACTGTTTCAAAAAGAAGAAGAGCCGATTCGAACTCGCTGTTCTCATATTTATGCATGGCTGTCACGAGCATGTCGGTCATTTGCGAAGTGCTCGACCTTACGTTAGTCAGGCCTTCATAAGGTTCATAGTACATCTCGAAAAGCTTGTCGGGCGCGATGGTCCTGTTATTGTACATATAGATCCCGGATCCCATCATTATTAAGGCTGCCAGCGAAGCAACGGCTACGCGCACTGCAACGGGTATGGAAAGGCTCTTGCTCTTGCGGGCTTTGACCGGCTTCTTGTTTTCCTCCTTTTCGAAAAGGTTGCTTATCTGCGCACGGAAGTCCAGGGTTTCTTCATTCAGAATCGCCTTGCCGATATCTTCGTGCATTTGCACTTCTTCGGCAAGAGAAGGGTTTGCTTCCATTTCTTCAATGAACCATTCCAGTTCATCCTGTTTCATTTTTTTAGTCAGGTACTTTTCAATTAAACCTGAATAGTCAATTTGATTGCTCATGGTTATTATGTTTGATTTATTAAATAATCTGTTATTTGGAATATATTATATATGATTGGTTGCTGTTATTTTCATGAGTTTCATCTCTGTGTTCCAGTCATTGCATGCCCTGGATGATTCTGGGCCGCAGCCGGACAATAATCTGTTTGATTATGATGCCACATTATATTTCATAAGTTTCGTTTTGTATCTGGCAATCTGTTCCATTTTGTCCTGATCATCTGTTTCTTGTTCCGGCATCCGGTTCAAAAGGGACTTCGTCCTTTTATCCGGGTTGCACTTTCAGTTGCCTGGCCGGTTCCTGGCGATCAGTTACTTTTCGGGCCCCGGCGCTCCGTTTTGTTTTCAGGCCGCGCTACTCATTCTTTTTTTCGGGAACCGGGTCGTAGAGCAGTATGTCCTCGTCCATTTGTGATGTTCCGCCTCCGCTGGTTCCACCGCGGATTATGTTAAGTTCATGCATGCTGAGGCTGTTTTGTTCAAGGACTGAAAATATCGTATCGGTTTTCATGGCTTCGTTTATTTGGGTTAAGCTTTATGGTCTGCTGACAAAGTGTTGTTGGCGGGGTTACTCATTCTTTTTTTCCGGTACCGGGTCATAGAGAAGTATGTCCTCGTCCATTTGTGATGTTCCGCCGCCGCTGGTCGTTTTCCCTCCGCGGATGGTATTGAGCTCATAATTGCTGATGATGTTTTGTTCCAGGGCTGAGAATATTGTATTTGTTTTCATGGCTTTCGTGTATTGGGGTTAAGTTTTATGGTCTGCTGACAAAGTGTTGTTGGCGGGGTTACTCATTCTTTTTTTCGGGAACCGGGTCATAGAGAAGTATATCCTCGTCCATTTCTGATGTTCCGCCTCCGCCTTTTCCTCCGCGGATGGTATTTAGTTCATATTTGCTGAGGCTGTTTTGTTCCAGGGCTGAAAATTGATTTAGGGTTTTCATGGTTGTGTGTTTTTGGGTTATTTTTTTATTGTTGA
>SKQJ01000419.1 GCA_007119075.1 Bacteroidales bacterium
GAGATAATAAGCATGGGACTTCTGGGCAAAATCACCCTGCTGCAGACCTCGACAAACAGGAACACATCTCACGGAGCATGGGTGCGGCATCTTGACGGCCAGGGAAATCCCCGCCCCGGAGATGAAACTACCATCGACTGGAAGCAATGGCTGGGAAATGCACCCGATGCTCCTTTCAGCATAAAAAGGTACTATAACTGGACCCTCTATTTCGATTACGCAACCGGCCTTGTAGGGCAGCTTTTCACCCATGAATACGATGCCATGAACCAGCTGCTGGATCTTGGGATTCCAGAATCCGTTTCTTCATCAGGCGGCACCTATTTCTGGAAAGACGGCCGCGATATGGCCGATCTGCTGCAAATCGTCTTTGAATATCCCGAAAGGGACCTTACGTTGCTTTACAGCGGCAACCTCGCATCCAGCCTTAACCGGGGCAGGATAATCATGGGAAACGATGCTTCAATGGAAATCGGGAACAATATAATGATAACCGCGGACAGGAATTCTACCCGTTATGCTGACAAAATCAGGGCAGGTCTCATTGACCCCTCCTCGCCCATGATAACCTATAATCCCGGTTCCGGAAGGATCGATGCGGTGACATCCGCATCAGAGAGATACTACGCATCCAGGGGGCTCACCAGCACAACCATCAACGGACGGAGGGTCGATGTCTCCCACCTTCACCTTCGCGAATGGATAAACTGCATAAGAAACCAGGGAGTACCCAGCGTGAATATTGATGTGGCCTATGAGGAAGGAATGGCATGCGTGATGGCCCATCGTTCATACGTGGAAAAAAGGATAGTCCGCTGGGACAGGATCAATAAAAAGATCATTTAATCCTGTAAAAACCGTATGTACAGCATTATTGACATTGAAACCACGGGAGGAAGCCCCGCATCCGAAAAGATAACCGAGATAGCGGTATTCGTCCACGATGGCGTAAAGGTGGTCCGGGAATTCAATTCGCTTGTAAATCCTGAAAAAAGAATCCCTCCCTTTATTACGGGCATTACCGGGATAACCGACGAAATGGTCGCAACCGCCCCGAAATTTTACGAGATAGCAAAAAACATAGTGGAACTGACCGAAAATACTTTTTTTGTAGCTCATAATGCCGGCTTTGATTACGGCTTTGTCTGCGAGGAGTTCAGGCAGCTCGGCTATGCCTACCAAAGGGAAAAGCTATGTACCGTAAAACTGGCAAGGAAACTGATCCCGGGACTTGGTTCATACAGTCTGGGAAAGCTCTGCGCCGAACTGAACATACCCGTAAATGGCCGGCACAGGGCAAGGGGGGATGCGCTGGCAACGCTAAAGCTTTTTGAAATGCTGATTGAAATCCATTCCATCGAACATCCGCTCCATAAAGACCTCTTCAGAAATCCCTGAAGGCCGTTGATTCAGTTTTTAAGAAAGAATTTTTCTGCTTCGATTATTCCCTCATTTTTGCCCAGATCCATCCAGATGGATTCATTATCCCGGTAGCCCCTGATAAGATTGCGCCCGGCAAGATCCAGGTAGAGTTCGGTAAGGGGGAAGGCGGACTTTTGGCCGATATGCTTGAATATACAGGGGTTGACCACCTGGATGCGGCTAAAGGCATACCGGCTGAGTGTGCCGCTGTAAGAGGCAATGTGCCTCGTCTCGTTTGTCGCCAGATTTTCCCATCCGCAAAGATGCATGCTGTCATTGAAAAGCATGAACCTGGCACTTTCCCTGTTCCTGACTACCAGGGTGGCAAGCGCCCCTGACTTCAGATGGTCCCTGTACAGGAGAGTCAGGTCAATATCACTTAGAACTTCCAGATTATGAAGAAGGAATGGGCTGTCATCATCAAAAAACCATTCCACTTTCTTGAGTCCTCCCCCTGTATCGAGCCGGAGGTCGGTTTCAACGGAAACTTCTATCCTGATGCCAAAATCATTATTTGCCCTCAAATAATCGATAATCTGTCCGGCAAAATGATGAACATTTACGATAACCTCACTGAAACCGCAAAAGGCAAGGCGCCTGATGAGCAATCCCAGAAGAGGCTCATTGTTTACTGCTAAAAGAGCCTTTGGTTTTTCAGAAGAACGCGGCTGAAGTTTCCCCTCGATTCCGGCTGTAAATATCATTGCCTTCATAGACAGAGAATATTATGGTTTTCGGGTTTAGCAGGCTATCAGAACAACATGGGCCCCATTTCAAAAGTGAATTTTGCTATATCCTGGCAGGTTTGCAAAGGTCTTTGCTGCGCAGAGATTTCAATTCACATTTTGAGCATGTATACTTCATGGTGTTTCCAGGCAAAGTTATTTCTTTCTTTTCCTTTTTTTTACATTTTTTCTTAGCCATTCCACCTGTACTTAAAAAATATGGTTTCCCAGCAAATGCCAGGGTACACCGGTCATGTCATTTCTATGCCCTGTCATCAGGATATTCCCTTTTGAACAACACCCAGTATTCTTTGATGGTAGATTTGATCTCGCCATGCAGCAGAAGCAATCCAATCAGGTTGGGAATGGTCATAAATGCAATGGTAATATATGAGAGTGTCCAGATTATAGTGGTATCAGTGAATGCGGCAAAGAAAAACATAACTACATATATGATACGGTAGTAGGGAACATAGGGAGATCCAACAAGATAAGTCACGGCCCTGTCTCCATAGTATGACCAGGAAATGGCAGTCGAGAATGCAAACAGCAAGAGTCCGATCGATACGATATACTGACCGAAATTTCCAAAATGGCTCCTGGTGAAAGCCTGGGCAGTCAGCGGAGCGCTATGAATAAGGGACTGGCCCGAGAAGGTAACCGGAACTGCCGGTCCGGCAAGCCTGCCGTTGGAAATGGTCAAAACTCCGTCAAAGGGCATATCTCCAAGCCTGACCCTGACATCCTCGGCTACTGAACGTGCATGGATGACAGTAATGCCTCCGGTCTCAATTCTTCCGCCGCTCACTTCAATTATACCGCTAAAAAGGGGCGGATCTATTTCGCTGTCAACGTAATGAGACAGCTTCTCACGGTCAATTTCCCTGGCATCATCATATTCACCCTCCAGGATCACCATGTCGGTTATCTGGAATACATTGTCAACCTTGTCCTTCCAGATTCCGGATGAAAGCAGCACCAGACCTGTAAGCGTGCAGATACATATCGTATCAATAAAAGGTTCCAGGATAGCAACCATGCCTTCGGAAACAGGCTCATGAGCCCTGGCGGCAGCATGGGCAATGGGAGCCGAGCCCTGACCGGCCTCATTTGAAAATAAGCCGCGGTTCACTCCCAGTTTAAAGGCAAATATAAATGAAGCGCCGAGAAACCCCCCGGTTGCGGCTGTGCCTGTAAATATGTTGCTGAAAATAGAAAGGAATGAGGGGATAATATTATCATAATTGTAGACCAGTACTGCCAGCGCACCAATAAGATATATCAAAGCCATGCCGGGAACAAGCCGTGAGGTAACCTGCGCTATGCGCTTTATGCCGCCGAGTATAACGAATGCAAGCAGTATCGCCAGTATTCCGCCGGTAAGAATGTTGGGTATCCCGAACGTGGCGAACATGGAATTTGCAATGCTGTTAATCTGCGGCAGGTTGCCGGTCCCAATGGATGAGAGTATGGTGGCGGCAGCAAAAAATCCACCCAGCCATGCACCGGTATTAATGACCTTTTTATTGGGAAGCCTGATATTGAGGCGTTTTTTCATATAATACATCGGTCCGCCCGCAATCATTCCCTTTTTATCCTTTTCCCTGTATTTATGAGACAGGGTCACTTCAACGAATTTGGTAGTCATTCCCAGGAGGCCCGTAAGAAGCATCCAGAACAAGGCCGCAGGACCACCCATATGAATGGCAAGTGCCACGCCTGCTATATTTCCGGTTCCGACAGTACCTGATAAGGCTGTGGTCAGCGCCTGGAAATGAGAAGTATCCCCTTCATCGGTCTTTTTATCAAATTTTCCGGATGTTACCCTGATAGCATGCCGGAAATA
>SKQJ01000344.1 GCA_007119075.1 Bacteroidales bacterium
ATACAGTCTTTTATCCGGCGATCATTCCTTTTGTCTGTAAGGCCCCGTAACCGATAACAGCCAATGCAATGCATGAGAAAGAGATAATAATATGTCTGGGCAGTTCTTGCTTTTCAAGGGGGAACAATAAATGTCTTGGTATTATTGACAAATTCCTTAAAAGTCACAATCTGGAGGACCGGTATTTTTTTCGTGGAAGCCGATGTTTCGATAAATGCGAAAGAGGACCGGTAATGAAAATCGGAGACGAAATATACGAAAATGTCAAACCCGAGGAAGTAGAGAATATTCTCAAAAGATCGTTGAAAATCTGAGAAAAAACGGATGCCGCGCGGAATACATCCGGGTTAATTCTGTCTAATTTTAACGGAATCAGGTTATGGCCCTTATAAATATCGACACCAGCAAGTGCAACCTTTCCTATGCCTGCGTCAGGGTATGTCCCGTGAACGCCATAAAGGTCGAGGCGCACAGGGAATATCCCGAGGTAATGCATAATGCTTGCATTGGCTGCGGTCACTGCATCAAAGTATGTTCGCCTGGTGCCATAAGCTATCTTGACTCCGGGGAGGAAACCAGGGCAGTCCTGAGTTCAGACTTTCGGACTGCCGCCATATGCGGACCCTCTATCTCGGGCGAATTCCATGATATAACAGACTACAGGAAATTTGTGGAAATGATCAGGGCGCTGGGATTTGATTACGTGGCCGAGGCTTCATTCGGGGTGGATCTCGTGGCCAGGAAGTACAGCGAACTGTTTTCCACATTCAGGGGCAAGCATTATATTACCTCAAGCTGTCCCGCCATCGTATCGATGATCGAAAAATTCCACCCGGAGCTGACTGACAACCTGGCTCCGATAGTTTCACCTATGATAGCCATGGCAAAGGCTGTAAGGCACAAATACGGAAAAGACTTAAAGGTAGTTTATATCGGACCGTGCGTAGAAACCAAGAAGGAAGGAAAGAGATACAGGGGCGATGGCCGCATTGATTCGGTGCTGACTTTTGTCGAGCTGAGGAAGCTTTTCAGCGAATTCGGAATAACCGAGAAGAAGGTGGAATTTTCAGATTTCGATCCACCCATCGGATTTAAAGGCTCGCTCTTCCCTATCAGCTCCGGCATACTCGAAGCTGCCGGGATCGACCAGCAGCTGCTTACCGGGAATGTGATCACCGCCGAAGGCAGAAACAATGTGCTTGAGGCCGTAAGACAGTTTGAGAAAAATATCGACTCCATAAAGAAACATTTCAATCTGTTTTACAATGAAGGATGCATTATGGGGCCCGGCACCTCAAGGGGCGGTGACAAATACCATCGTCATTCCCTGGTAATTGATTATGCCAAAAAAAGGCTTGCCGGTTTTGACCGGGAAGAATGGGAAAAAGCAATGGAGGAATTCAGCACCCTGGACCTTTCAAGGCAGTTCCGGAAGGACGACCAGAGACTCCCCTGGCCCGACGAGGATGTGATTCAGGACATACTGCAGGTTATCGGGAAGGAGAATAACGCCGATGAAATCGGCTGCGCTTCCTGCGGGTACCCGTCATGCAGGGATTTTGCAGTCGCCGTGGCAAGGGGGCTGGCCAAGACTGATATGTGCCTGACTTTCACGCTCAAAAATCGTCATGATTACATAAAGGCCATGAGAGAAACCAACCAGAAACTGGCCGAGACCCAGGAAGCCCTGAAAAAATCGGAAAAAAATGCCAGAAGGGACCAGCAGCTTGCCCGGGAATCTTTTGAAACTACGCGTACCATGCTGGAAAAGCTTCCTTCGAGCGTGGTGCTGGTCGACAATGAGCTCAAGGTAATCCAGGCCAACAAGAGCTTCATCAATATCCTTGACGAAGAGGCCAGAATGATCGAAGATGTTATCCCCGGACTGGAAGGGGCAGATCTCAAAACGCTGCTTCCCTATAATTTCTATAATCTTTTCTCCTATGTACTGAGCCATGACGATAACATCATCAACCGCGATGTCCATTTCAACGAAATACTTTATAATGTTTCCATTTTCACGATAAGGAAAAACAGGATAGTAGGTGCCGTTATCCGCGACCTTTACGTTCCGGAGGTAAGAAAGGAGGAAGTGATAAAAAGGGTCACAGATGTCATAGACACAAACCTTGAGCTTGTCCAGCAGATAGGATTCCTTCTGGGCGAAGGCGCCTCGAAAACGGAAGCGATGCTCAACAGTATCATGGAATCATATAAAAAGCCAGAAAAACCGGGAAAGGATGGAGCATAATTTCTATGTTGAGGTTGGATACCAGCAAAAGAATCACGGCAAAGAAAGAATTTGCGGAGATGTTTTCCGCTCCCAGAGAATAAAGGAAGAAAACAGGATAATTGCCGTTTTGTCCGACGGCCTCGGCCACGGGGTCAAGGCCAATATCCTGGCAACCCTCACCGCCTCGATGGCACTTAACTTCACCAGGGAACACAAGGATGTGGCCAGGATATCGGAAATCATCATGAACACCCTCCCGGTTTGCAGTCAGCGAAAAATAAGCTATTCCACATTTACCGCCGTTGATATTGAAATGGATGCCCGGACAAGCATACTGGAATATGATAACCCGGAAGCCTTCCTGCTCAGGGGCGATGAGCCCGTCCCGGCAGAATGGAACCGGCTTGTTCTGAATTCCGAGAAAAACATGGGAAAGGAGATCCGCAACTGTTATTTCAAGCCACGCAAGGAAGACAGGATAGTGATATGTTCCGATGGCATAACCCAGTCCGGCATGGGCTCCAGGAAATACCCCTTCGGCTGGGGATGGGAGAATGTACAGGATTATATAGTACAGCTTATCCGGCAGCAGCCCGACATATCTGCACATAAGCTGGCCGGAAAAATACTGAATACCGCATTTAAAAATGATAATTATAATGCCCTGGATGACACTTCATGTGCCGTGCTCTATTTCAGGGAGCCCAGGAAGCTCTTGCTCTGCAGCGGTCCCCCTTTCGAAGATGAAAATGACATGAAACTGGCTTCCATAGTCGAAGAATTCCAGGGCAAGAAAATCCTTTCCGGAGGGACTACCGGCGATATAGTAGCAAGGGAGCTTAAAAGGGAGATCAGGGATACATTCGAGTTCAATGATCCCGATCTGCCGCCCTTATCATATATGGACGGAATCGATCTTTTAACCGAAGGGATACTGACGCTGAGCAAGGTATCCAAGATCCTCAACGAACACAAACAGAACTACGTTCCCGGGAAAGGGCCCGCCGATCAGATCGTTAGGCTCCTGCTGGAGAGCGATGAGATAAGGATCATAATAGGCACAAGGATCAATGTAGCCCACCAGGACCCGAACCTGCCTGTGGAACTGGAAATACGGCGTACCGTTATCAAGCGCATAGCCCGCAAGCTGGAAGAAAAATTTCTGAAAGAAGTCACCATCGAATACATCTGATACTTCTGTCCGGGGTCAAACATGTGAGTCAGACAATCCTGCACCTGAAAAACCCGGCCGAATGGCTATGCTGTCATCGGGGCAACTATCGTTCAGGTGAACCGGGCCGAAATACGGTTGCCGGTCCGGAGAAGCGGGCTGGCTTCCAGGATCAGGGTGTAAACGACACTCCATTTTCCAATTAATCGGTCAAGTCTTCAAAATCGACGGCATTTTCAATCCCCCTGGAGAAACCGTCAATAAATGCATTGCGAAGCAGGTTCCATATAGCGTTCAGCACCCTGACATCCGGATCGTCTATTTCTCCCTCGAATTCAATCCTGGTTGCAATATAACCCTCATCGGGGCTTTCCAGCACTGTGGCAGTGGCATCAAGGGCGGCTTCATAAAACTGCTGCAGAAGGTCGGCATCTGCCGATCCAATATCGATCTCACCCAGCAGCGGCTTCATATAACCCTTCATGAATCCTTCATTGGCAGCGGCTTCGGTGTACAGGTGGAATGATCCACTTTCAATTTCAAAACCTCCGTAAGACCTGGCAAGCTCATTGAAATCGGTCAGA
>SKQJ01000183.1 GCA_007119075.1 Bacteroidales bacterium
GATGTTTCCTCATCCATCTGGTTTTCCACATAAATAACCGCATAATCTCCCTCATTAAAGCGAAGCACCGGACCGGGAATGGTTCCGTTGATAGTCATGCCGGTAACATCCCTGCCGGTTTTATTGACTGTTTCCTGCCTTAATGTTATGTGGTAGGTAGTTGTATCAGTCCGGGGGGACGCCGTCAAACAAAGAGAAAAGAATATCAGGGAAAGAGAACAGCAGCAAAATCTCAGCCGGTTCATAGAGTTTTTATTTTAATCGTTTTGTTATGCGGCATAATAAAAGTGAAAAAATTATGCCATAAATCCCGTTATATGGCGTAGTTTATGGCAGTAAGCATTAAACCAGTAATTTGTAAGCTTGATTTTCCGGCCTGTTTGCCGGCTTTCAAAAATTAATGAGGAAAAAACCCACAGTTTCCAGGCCGGAGCAGCCCTGGTGCAAAAGCTTACAGCTTGTTGGGAGCAAGGCATACCACAGCGGCACTCAAAATCGTTAAATCCTCCGGGGAATTCTTATATCAGCTGTCCGGCATAACCTGTTCGCCGGATGATAACAGGAGAAAACATTGATATTATTGCCGTCCGGTGTATTCCCGGTCCCTGTTCAGCCCCTTTTTGCATGCGGCTGACCGGTAAGTAAAATATTTTAACTTTGCAGAAATGAATATGATGCGTATACTGTCACTTTTATTATTAACGGCCATCTTATCGGGAGGCTGCAGGCAGGAGTCAAAAGAGGCCAGGAGCATCGATTTTTCCAGGGTCGCCGATCCTGCTTCGATCACAGATGCAGGTGCCGGCAAAAAACCCCTGCGCGTGGCTGTGGCTGCTATTTTATCTCCAAGAGAGACTTTTTCTTCATATGAGGATATATTGAATTATATCGGCGATAAACTTGATGTCCCCGTCGAATTCCATCAGCGCCGGACCTACAGCGAGATTAACAACATGATCGAAAAGGAGCAGCTGGATTTTGCATTCATATGCTCGGGGGCATATGTCGAGCTCAATGATGACAGTGGCAACGGCTTTGAAATCCTTGCCGTGCCCGTCAGCCACGGCAAACCTTTCTACCAGGCCTATATCATTGTGCCGTCCGATTCCCCCGCAAGGGAATTCGCCGACCTTAAGGGAATGAGCTTTGCCTATACCGACATTCTTTCGAATACCGGCTATCTATATGGCCTGTACAGGATAGCCGAAGAAAATGAAGATCCCGGAACTTTTTTTTCTTCAACAATTTTCACCAATGCACATGATGTTTCAATCCAAATGGTTGCCAGGGGTCTTGTGGACGGGGCAACCGTGCACGGACTGGTATTTGAATATCTCAGGAATAAGGAGCCTGACAGGGTCAGGGATATCAGGGTAATTGAAATTTCGGAAGATTTCGGCATTCATCCTGTTGTAGCTTCAAACAGGATGGATGACGGACTTAAGATGAGGATAAGGGAAATATTGAAAAATATGCATAATGACGAACGGGGCCGGGGCCTGATAGAGAACCTGCTGATTGACAGGTTTACCGATGGCAATGATTCTGATTATGACGGCATACGCGCAATGAGATCCGCTTTGTCAGAATAACGCGGGTATTGTATATCCCGGATTTTAAAAATTTATCATCTGAACCAGTAAAAATGCCGGATTTACCCCAATCAAACAAAAAAATCAGGGTACCCCTGTTCTGGAAATTCACGCTGGGGATATTCATTGTGGTCATCTTATTTGGATCAATCAATATTTTGCTGATCCACAGGATTATTTACTCTTCCCTGGAAGACGAGCTGCAGCAACGCAGCCTCTACATTTCAAGAACTATATCTGAACGGGCTATTGACCAGCTGCTCTTCGATGATGTTGTCGGACTGAATAATCTTGTCAACGAGATGAAGTCGGTCGACGCATCTGTTGAATATGTGTTCATCCTGAACCGGAACCTGGAGGTCAAGGCTCATACGTTCGAAGAATCATTCCCTGTCGGGTTATTAAACTTTCAGGACCTGCCGGGGGATGATGAAATAAGGACCGTCCTGGTCCGGCCGACCGGCAGCAATGAAATTATTCGCGATATTACCCTTCCCCTTCTCGGGGGAAGGGCGGGCTACGCGAGGGTGGGGCTCACCGAAGTTCACATAGGGCAGGCAATCAACCGGGCCGTATCGATACTGATCTGGATGGTGGTTGTATTTTTTATCGCCGGAATTGCTATGACCCTGGCTTTTTCATATATGCTTACCTACCCGATCAAAACGATCAGCCAGATAACCGAAAATATCGACTTCGATACCATACAGCACAAAAAAATTCAGTTCGCCCGCCGTTATCCGGGTGCGCTTGAGAAACCGTTGTCACACCTGCCCGCCGATGAGGTCGACACCCTTGTGGGTAAATTTAATGAAATGGTTAACAGGCTGCAGAAAGCTTATGGAGAACTCGAATCGGCGCAGAAAAAACTGGTACAATCGGAAAAGATGGCATCGATCGGTTCGCTTGCTGCAGGAGTTGCCCATGAAGTTAACAATCCTCTTGCCGGACTGATGCACTGCCTGAAAAGGATTGCCAAAAATCCTGAAAACTGTGCTGAAATTGTAAAGTATTCCGATTTGATGCAGGAGGCAACAATAAAGATAGAAAAAGTAATGAAGGGGCTTCTGAGCTTTGCCAGGCAGCCCGGCCAATCTTTAGCAATGACAGGTATTGGCGAAATGACGGAAAATTCTTTGCTGCTTGCATCCCATAAGCTCGGCAGGAAGAAGATAAGCATAAGGCAAAATCACAAAGATCCCGGCATTAAGCTTTTGGTAAACAAGAACAGGCTTGAACAGGTTTTGCTTAACCTTTTATTGAACAGCATCGATGCTATTGCCGACAAGCAGAAAACCAGGCCGGAATTTGCCGGTGAAATCACCCTGGCGAGCTGGACTGCAGATAAGCAGATGATCATCCAGATTGAAGACAATGGTTCCGGGATCCGTCCGGAAGATCTTGATAAGATAACCGATCCTTTTTTTACGACGAAAGCACACGGCGAGGGAACCGGGCTCGGTCTTCCAATAAGTATGGGAATAATGAAAGAGCATGGCGGAGATTTGGAAATAACCAGCATTTACAATGAAGGAACAAGGGTCAGGCTCAGCCTGCCATTTTCGGAATGATCATTTGCCGGGTAAACCGGTTTATCCCGCACCCGGCTGCAGCCTCTGTGGCTTTATATGACTGCAGAACAGCATTTATGCGGAGGAATATTGATTTTTAAAAGCTGATAATTTAATTTATTTAAATGAAGATTTTTCTGGTTGATGATGAAAGGATTCTGCGTGTCAGCCTTGCCGACGAACTGAGGGATGCGGGGCACTCGGTACATGAATTTGCCGAAGCTTCGGGGGTCCTGCGAAGCCTTTCAAAGGAGAATCCGGAACTGGTCATCACCGATATCAGGATGCCCGGAATGGACGGACTGGAACTTCTGGAGAAGATACGGCAGGTGTCACCCGGCATAACGGTGGTGGTCATGACTGCGTGGGCATCGGTAGATACTGCAATACGTGCCCTTAAGCTCGGTGCATATGATTATCTCTCCAAGCCTTTCAGGATCGAGGAGGTACTATACCTGATCAACAGGGTGAATGAACTGCGAAACATCAGGCAGGACAATCAGCGTCTGCAGGAGCAGATCAGCCACCAGTACAATTTTTCTTCCTTTACGGGGGAAAGCGAACCGGTCAGGCAGATGTTCGAGCTTATTAAGTCCGTTGCCGATACGGGCGCTTCCGTTCTGATTACCGGTGAAACGGGCACTGGCAAGGAACTGCTTGCAAACATCATTCACTACAACAGCAACCGGCACAAAAAGGCTTTTGTCAAAGTCAGCTGTGCAATCCTGGCCAAGGAAGTTTTCGAAAGCGAACTGTTCGGTCATGTTAAGGGAGCATTTACAGGAGCCGAGAAGGAACGCAGGGGAAGATTTCAAATGGCCGATACAGGAACGATATATCTTGATGACGTGGATGATATTCCGCTTGACCTCCAGGTCAAGCTCCTCAGGGTGCTTCAGGAAAAGGAGATAGAACCTGTCGGCAGCTCCCAGGCTATACCGGTGGATGTCCGGCTCATATGTTCCACCAAGTATGACCTCAGGGAACTGGTTTCCCGGGGAACTTTTCGCGATGACCTTTATTACCGGCTGAATGTCTTTCCCGTTCATATCCCCCCGTTACGGGAGCGTGCCGGTGATATCCCCATCCTGCTCGAACGGTTTGTAAATGAGTTTTCCCCTGCCAGGCCTCTCAGGTTCGACCCGGAAGCAATCGAAGTACTGCAGAATTACAGCTGGCCGGGCAATGTCAGGGAACTCAGGAATTTTGCAGAGCGGATGTCGCTTACTTTCCCGGGCAAACTTATCTGTCCCGAGGATATCCCTTCCGAATACCTTCTCCCCACTGAAACAGACGGTACGGCACCCTCGTCCTGGGATATTGAAAAAGTCCTGGAAAAAACCGAAGCAGGCCTGCTAAAAGCCGCCCTTGCCAGAGCTTCCGGCAATAAATCCAAGGCAGCCCGGTTGCTCAATATACCGCTATCCACCTTCAGGACCAAGGCCGAAAAGCACGGTATCCACTAAACAAAGCCTTCTAAAGCAGCGCCTGTTACTCCGTTTCCCCTGCTGCAGGTTCCTTTTAAAAAACTGTACAGCAAATTTCCTCTGATGCATGCGTCAGGCCTGACTGAGGATTTCCTTTTTTGCCCTGCTGATAATCTGGCTGAAAATTTTCCCTGACGTCTGCTGATTACATGCTGCGGATTTCCGTTAAAGCCTGCGGATATCCGCAGGCTTTTGCCTTAAATATCCAGGTCCTGATTTTTTTTTCCTTTCTGTGATCATCTGCAAGATTCACATATACAAATATATGGAAAAGTTTATTGTATGGCTGTCCGGCCGGCTGTCCCTTATGGCATATCCATTGCTAAATGTGGAGGTGAAAAATCCAGCCGGATGCAATAACCGGAGTTTCGAATATTTCAAAAAATTAAAACCCGATAAGATATGCCAATTACAAGAATTTTTTCAACAACCCTGATCATATGCACTTTCCTGTTCTTACAAAAGAGTTTTGCACAAGAGCAAATATTCAGGCCCTCGGGTGAATCATATGTGACGGTAACGGGAACTTCCACCCTGCACGACTGGGAAATGAGGTCAGGTAACGTTGGAGGTGAAGCTATTTTCACTACAGGCGAATCAGGAAGCCCCGAGATCCTCGAATCCGTTATGTTCCGCCTTGAGAAGACCACATTGAAAAGCGATAAGTCAGGGTTGGACAGGAGGGCATACCAGGCATTAAATACAAACCGTCACCCGGAAATTGTTTTTCGCACCAATGGAAGCAATAGCGTACGGAAAACCGGAGACAGATATGTCGTTGATACCAGGGGCGAGCTTACAATAGCAGGCGTGACACGCCAGGTCAGCATTAATGCCACATGCATAAACGGCGATGACCAGAGACTGGTCTGCTCAGGATCCAGAAGTCTGAAAATGAGCGAGTTTGATATTGATCCCCCTGTCATGATGATGGGAACGCTGCGTACAGGCGATGAAATCACCATAAACTACAATATAGTATATACACCCTAATTTAAATTTTATCAGTCAACTTGTATGATTGCTTTATGCCTGATATTTTTGCTTGTTTTTTCGCCGCTTTACGCCGCCGACTCCGTAGGCGGATCTGACAGGCCTGTTGATCTATTTGCGGCAGAGACCATTATCGGATCTGACGGGCCTGTTGATCTATATGGCGCGGATCCCGAAACCGGAACTATCAGGGCCGGTGAGCGGAATTATATTATGTATGCCATAGACAACAGCAGCTGGACTGCCATTTCCGGGACTACCAATGTCAATTCTTTCGAATGTCTCTCGCCTGAGATCCGTTCCAATGGAATTGTAATGACAGACTTCGGTTCAGGTAATGGCAGAATAAATTTCTCGGATGCAAGCCTTGTGATGGATGTCAACTCCTTTGACTGCCGGAATCCGCTCGTGACCAGGGATATGTCAAGGGCTTTGGGAGGAAACCGTGCCAGGATCTACATCACTCTGCTTGATGCCGAACTTGTAGAGGGGAACCTTTCCTCGTCCGCCGGGAATTTCATTGCCAATGCCGTCATATCCCTGAATGACCGGTCGAACATGGTTGAACTGGCGATCGAGTGGCATCGTTCTGAGAAAATGGAGTATCACTTTGAAGGAGTCGCTGAACTGTCAATGACAGATTTTGATATCACACCACCCTCACCTGCTCTTGGCATGATAAGGGTTGACGATAAAATCACCGTCCGCTTCAGTTACATCATCCAACCCGGAATTATTTCCAGCCTGAATTAATGTATCTTAAGTGAAATTTCTTGCGAAAACCGTTAACAAATTCTTTTTTCAGGTGTTAAGTAACCTAAACGGCAAAACTTGCCTGTTTTTGTCTTAAAAATGAGTGGTTGCCAGTGATTTAGATATGAATTTTTCAGGCAAGAGGGGGTTTTTTTGAGTAATTAAAAAGCGATAAACCAAGTATATTAATATATAAAATTATTCTATTCATTTAAAAATCAATATTATGCGAAAGACAAATATTTTAATGCTTGCAGTGTTGTTTGTAACGGCGACGGTTTCAGCACAATACAATGATCTTCAGTTCTGGCGCCCCAATGACATGAGAGGTTTGAACGTTTTTGAAGATCCCATTGAAGACACTGTTGAGTACCAGGCTTTCCTGGTAAGGGTAGGAGGTGATTTTGCAATGCAGTTCCAGGGCATTAGCCAGAGCAATGATGCCGGGACCCTTCTGGATCTTGGAACCGATTTCAATCTTCCCAATGCCAACCTTAATCTGGATGTTCAGCTTGCACCGGGCATGAGGATGCATCTGAGAACCTACCTTTCATCCCGGCATCACCCCGAAGCATGGATAAAGGGAGGCCACATGCAAATATCTAACCTTGATTTCATCTCTCCCGGCTTTCTGGAAGGAATAATGCAATATGCTTCAATAAGGATTGGTCTTGATGAATTCAATTACGGTGATGCCCATTTCAGGAGGAGCGACAATGCAAGGACAATATTCAATCCCTTTGTGGGCAACTATATAATGGATGCTTTCGCAACCGAGGCTTTCGGGGAGATTACTTTGCAGGCCCCGAACGGCCTGCTTGCCGTAGTCGGCCTCACAAACGGAAAACTCAATCAGAATGTTGCAGCCGGCACTGATAATCAGCCATCATTTTACGGAAAACTTGGTTTTGACAGCCAGGTGAATGACGATCTAAGGGTCAGGCTTACCGGGTCCTGGTATACCAACCAGGGCACCACCACCGGAACCTGGCTGTACGGCGGCGACCGTGCCGGAGCAAGATATTACCAGGTTCTCCATACAGCCGAGGAGGCAGGAAACTTTTTTCCAAGATATAACCCCCGATTTACCAAATTAACCGCACTGCAGGTAAATCCTTTTATTAAGTTCGGCGGACTGGAATTTTTCGGGGTATTTGAACTGGCGAATGGTGGAAACGAGTTCCCGGAACAGCAGGATGAGGAAGGTTCCTTCACCCAGATTGCCGGTGATTTGCTTTACAGGTTTGGCGCAAATGAGAATTTCTACATCGGAGCAAGATATAACGCCGTTCAGGGTACCATGAGGGAAAGCCATGATGTGGATCTGGAAATAAACAGGTTTAACATAGGCGGAGGCTGGTTTATGACCCGGAATGTCCTTACCAAGATCGAATATGTACAACAAAGTTATGTAGGTGATGCCTGGACAGGACGTTTTGCCGGTGCTGAGTTCAGTGGTGTTGTTCTTGAGGCCACAATAAGTTTTTAGGGTTACTGAAATTTAATCAAAAGGCTGTCCCCTTACAGGGATGGCCTTTTTTGTTTCCTTTTTTTACATGTTGTTTATTATCTATACAGGAGCCGTTATTTTATGCCTGTTACAACTGATTGCATTTCAGGCAAGTGACGGCAATTGTGCTTATGGCATGATTTTAATAACATACAGAATTGGAATATTTCCAGAGTATATGTAATTAAAAAAATTTGAAGCCATGAAAAATATAAAATTACTTGTAATAGCATTATTAGCCGGGACTTTTGCCCTGAATGCAGGCATCGCCCAGGAGAGACAGGACCGGCAGGGACAGCAGCAACAAGAGAGACAGGACCAGGAAAGACAGGATCAGCAAAGACGGCAGCATGACCAGCACAGACAGGACAGGACGGCTGGTATAGATCAACTGCCTGAGGCAGTAAGGGAAACTCTCAGGGACGATTATGATGACTGGAGAGCAACCGAAGCCTCACGTACCTCCGATCCCGATGAGGAAGAGCCTTTCTTCATGGTAAAACTTGAACATCTTGAGGAAGCCGAATCCAAAGTTGTAATGATCAACAATGACGGTGAGGTTATTGAAGAGGAAGAGGTCATGATACTTGACCACAGAAGAAGGCAAATGGACCGTGACCGGGATCGCGACCATGATCAGAGAAGAGACGATCAGAGAAGAGACCGGGAAGGGCGTCAATACACTCCTGTGGTTTTTGAACAGGAACGGCAGCAGGAAAGATCTTCGCCTACCGATTCCCTGCCTCAGCAGGTAGAGTCGACACTAATGCAGGATTTCGGTGACTGGAGTCCGACCGAAGCCCATCTGGCTACGGATCCTGAACAGGGTACAACCTACTACATAGTGAAAGTGCATAATGTGGCAGAAGGCGAGACCAAGCTTGTAAGGATATCCAGCCATGGCGAAGTAATCGATGAAGAAGATATCAATCCTCTCGATGGAATTGATGATGCTGAACGCAGGCGTGAGCATCGTGACAGAGATGATGATGATGACGGATGGTTTTAATTCCATCGCGAGGATTGATTGATATGGAAGAGAAGAGGCCCTCCGGATTAATGCCGGAGAGGCCTCTTTGTAGATTTCAAAAAAGACAGATATGAGAACAGAAATAAAAATATTTATAATCTGCGTTATTGCCGTTTTATCGGCCGGATTTGTAACAGCACAACAAATTTCATACACCTCGACCGATGATTCATACGTTTTGGTAAAGGGAACCTCTACCCTGCATGACTGGGAACTGAGATCGGAAACATTAATGAGCGAGGTTAATTTTGCTGCCGATAACGATGATGAAATCGAGTCACTGGAATCGGTTATGTTCATCGTGGAAAAGACCACTCTGGAGAGCGACAGGTCACGTCTCGAGGAGATGGCTCACGAAGAAATGGATGCCGGCACTTATCCCGAGATCACCTTTCGTTCAGATGACAATGGTATAGTCAGCTCAAATGGCGATGAATACAATGTCACCGCAACAGGAGATCTTACAATTTCGGGTGTGACACGCAGCATAAGCGTCGATGCAACGTGTATCAATACCGGTGATGAGATGGTTTGTACCGGAACAAAGGACCTTCTTATGACTGATTTCGGCATTGACCCTCCACGGCTGATGCTGGGGACACTGCGCACCCATGACGATATTACGGTGGAATTCAGGGTTGTATACACCAGGTAAAATCGGTGTCTTACAAGCAGATTTCTCTGGTGTGCCGGGTCGGGAAAGCGTACGCGCGGCGGGCCGTGATCAAAGAGATGAAAGTGCCCTGGAAAGGTCCCCGATGAGGTCGCCATGATCCTCTATTCCGACAGATAACCTGATCAGGTCGCCTGTGATGCCTATCGCGAGCCTTTTCTCCTCCGGAATGGAACCGTGAGTCATAACTGCCGGATAATTGATCAGCGATTCAACCCCGCCGAGACTCTCGGCAAGCGCTATGACCTTCAATTTTTTGAAGAACTTATTGGCAAGATCCAGATCTCCCCCTTTCAGCTTAAAGGAAACCATCCCGCCGAAACCGCTCATTTGCCTGCCGGCGAGTTCATACCAGGGGCTCGATTCAAGACCGGGATAGCTGACTTCCGAAACCTTCGGATGTTCTTCAAGGAAGGCTGCTATCTTCAGTGCATTTTCCTCGTGTTGCTTCATTCTGACTGCCAGGGTTTTTATCCCGCGTAGCATCAGCCAGCTGTCAAATGCCCCGGGTACCGCGCCTACTGCGTTCTGAATAAATTTTATGCGCTCATACCATTCCCGGTCGTTGAGAATCAGTGCCCCGCCGATAAGATCGGAATGGCCCCCGATATATTTTGTCGTACTGTGGATCACCAGGTCGGCACCAAGCTGCAGGGGCTGCTGGAACACAGGTGTAGCAAATGTGTTGTCTACAACTACCCTGATTCTTTTCTGTGCGGCTGCATCTGCCACGGCCCTTATGTCTATCAGCCTGATCAGGGGATTGGTGGGTGACTCTATCCAGAAAAGTTTTGTGTTTTCTTTAATTGACTGGGTGAATTCTGATGCCTCCCATCCCACATAGCTGAATTCAAACCCCATAGGCTTGAACACTTCTTCAAATAGCCGGTAGGTCCCGCCATACATATCGCCGCAGGCAACTATATGATCCCCGGGCCTGAAAGTGGAAAGAACGGCATGTTCGGCCGCCATTCCCGATGCAAAGGCTAGCGCCAGGCTGCCGCTCTCAAGTTCGGCGAGACAGTCTTCAAGGACCTTGCGGGTCGGATTGCCGGTGCGGCTGTATTCAAAGCCTTTGTGCATGCTTACTGCTTCCTGTCTGTAAGTCGAGGTAAGGTATACCGGCGGTATTACCGAACCGGTGGTTTTGTCAGGCTCCTGGCCTGCATGAATAACCTTGGTTTTGATCTTCATTATTCAGGGTTTTTGTTTCACATTTATAAAAACACTGCCGGAGGAGGCAGTTCGATTAAATTATGCATTAAGTTTTATCTGACGGAGTCTGATGGGAATTTCATGGAAGATCTGTTGATTGCCAATCATCAGGAAACCTGGAAATTATTCTCCAGAAGCCAGGAGTCATCATACATCTTCGTAAGGTATTTATTGCCTGTGTCGCATACGAATGATACAACATTCTTTTTAATTGTTTGTTCACGGCAATACCTGAGTGCGGCCGCAAGCAGGGTGCCGGATGAGGAGCCTGCCAGGATGCCTTCTTTCCTGAGAAGGTCCCTTGCTGCCGAGAAGCTTTCCTGATCGCTGACTGTATATGCTGTTTTGACCATGGAAAAATCAGCTATCGGAGGAATAAAATCTTCGCCGATCCCTTCGACCGACCATGAACCGGCGTCACCATAGCTCCCCCTGGTCACATAATCTTTAATTACCGAACCGGCCGGATCGGCAATCACAATCTCAACATCCGGCTTGACAGCCTGAAAATAGTGAGTCAGGCCCGTCATGGTACCGGAAGACCCTATGCCGCATACGACTGTATCGATATTTCCCCGGAGCTGGCGGAAAAGCTCAGGACCTGTTGTTGTTTCGTGTGCCAGCGGGTTTGCAGGGTTGCCGAACTGGTTGATATAGTATGAGCCGGGTGTTTCCGATGCAATCCTCTCGGCCATGTCCTGGTAATATTCAGGGTGGCCCTTGTTCACGTCAGAACGGGTAACAATTACTTCGGCACCCATTGCCCGGAGATGAATGATCTTTTCACGGCTCATTTTATCGGGGATAACAAGCACCAGTCTGTAGCCCTTTACCGAGGCGACAAGTGTCAGCCCGAGGCCGGTATTGCCGGCGGTGGCTTCGACCAGTACCGATCCGGAGCCGATCAGCCCGGTTTTTTCGGCATGAGTGATCATCGAAAGGGCAATCCTGTCCTTTATAGAGCCGCCGGGATTTCTGTCCTCCAGCTTGAGATAGAGATCACATAATCCGGTATCGAACCTGGTTAATTTAACTAACGGCGTATTTCCAATCAAATCAAGTACTGAATTTTCCATGCTATTAAAGTGTTAAAATAAAAAAGCCCTTTAAAAAGGGCTTACAGTGATTTTAAATTTTGAATGATACGACTAAGCTGCGGCCCAACAAGCATAATTTATCGGACAACAACAGGCAGAAATATTTTTGATACTTTCAGAGGTCATTATGTTTATTTATTTCACAGGCAAAAATAGCAAATAATTAACTTTCTCCCATCATTTATTTAATTTGAATTAATTTTATAGCGCATTTTTGACTCCCCGCTCCTTCTGTAACCCTTTGATGTATTTACAGGGGTTTCAATGGCGATCCGGCACCGGCCGGGCGGGGGCGGGTTCAGCCGTTCGGATGAGGGTTGCCTTTCGGCTGAATGGCCTGAAACGGATGGTGACAAGGCAATTTTGTTTCGTCGGTTCCAGGAGGCATCCCTTTGGGTTAAATTGCCCGGGGATCCAGGAATGCCTTTCGGCTGAATGGCTCGCCCTGATCGGTGGGTGCCAATATAAGGCAGCAATGAGACAATTTCAAATACAGTATATTCCCGCGGTTATAACTGCCTTTTTGCTCGGCGGGGGACTGGCAATGGATTTTTTTGATGCCGGGTTTTTTCTGGGGGAGATCCGTTTAGCCTGGTATGCTGTTGCCTATGTTATCGTGGGTGGTCCGGTGGTGTTAAGGGCCGGAAGGGAACTTCTCAGGGGAGATTTTGCAAACGAGTTCTTCCTGATGTCGGTAGCCACAATCGGAGCTTTTATTATAGGTGAATATGCCGAGGCGGTTGCGGTGATGCTGTTTTATGAGGTTGGCGAACTGTTCCAGGATAATGCCGTTGACCGTGCAAGGGGAAATATCAAGGCTCTCCTTGACCTCCGGCCCCGCAGCGCCCTGGTAAAAAGGAACAATCAATGGCTGCGTGTCGACCCGGCCGAAGTTAAAATCAGTGAATCCATCAAAGTACCAAGGGGTGAACAGTTTCCGCTCGACGGCGAACTGTGTTCTGAAACCGCCACGGTGAATACTGCGGCCATTTCCGGCGAAAGCCGCCCCTCGCGGGTAAATCGCGGGGAAAAAGTGCTTGCCGGAACCATAAACATCGACAGGGTCGTCGAGATCAGGGTTACGCGGACCTTTGAAGATTCATCCCTTTCCAGGATACTGAAACTTGTCGAGGAGGCGAACCAGAGAAAGGCACCCACCGAAAGGTTCATGCGCAGGTTTGCAAGATATTACACTCCTGCAGTAATGGGAATGGCTCTTGCAATAACATTGCTGCCCTGGTTTTTCGTGGAAGCTTATGAAATTGAAAACTGGATATACAGGGCATTTGTATTCCTTGTGATCGCCTGTCCGTGTGCACTGTATGTTTCCATACCACTCGGATATTTTGGCGGGATCGGCGCAGCATCAAAGAACGGCATCCTTTTCAAGGGGGCCGATTTCCTGGACAAGCTTCGCGACCTTCACACCATATTTATCGACAAAACGGGAACGCTTACCCACGGAACTTTTCTGGTAAGGGATTTCAGATCGGATGGTTTTGAAAGGGACAGGCTTGCCAGGATGGCTGCTGCGCTTGAAAGCCATTCAAACCATCCGGTGGCAAGAGCCATTGCTGAATATGCAGACGGCAACAAAATAATGGATGTTAAGGATGTACTCGAAATTCCGGCAATGGGAATTACCGGAACGGTTGACGGAATGCATCTGCACATAGGGAATACCAAGCTTATGGACAGGCTTGATATAGCTGTGCCACCTGAAACCTGTGATACTCCTTATACCTGCATTTATATTGCCGTAGAAAAAAAATATGCCGGTTATTTCGTGATTGCCGACGAGATAAAGGAAGACAGCGCCCGGGCAATACTTGATCTTCGGAAACTTGGAGTCAGGGAGATAGCAATTCTTTCGGGCGACAGTGATTCGGTTACAAGGGAGATTGCCTCTGAGCTCCGGATCGACCATGCCCATGGAGATCTCCTTCCGGAGGAAAAGGCCGCCATAGTCAGGGAATATGTCGGCCGGCGGGATGGTCCTGTTGCCTTTGCCGGCGA
>SKQJ01000066.1 GCA_007119075.1 Bacteroidales bacterium
CAGCGTTCTTCACCGGCTGCACAGGAACATTCCCGCTCCGGGATTCATTTTTTGCCTGCTTTTTGCATTATTGGTATAAAGGTTGCTACAGAATCCCAGAACACCAATATGGATAAGATACCGGGGGGCTCAGGAATTTCCGGGCCCTCTGCCAACATCTCAAACGATGAAAAAAAAATCAGCCCTCCAGGTGATGCTGCTGCTCGCTCCGTTGCTTGCTGCGGCCCAGGAGGCTCGTGAAATACTGGAACGGGTGGAGCATAACATGAGGGGAAATGCCTTTTATGCGGAAATGACCATGGAAACGGTAAGACCCCGCCATACCACGGAAATCTCAATAAGAACCTGGTCGCTCGGCGACGATTACGCGATGATCCTTATCACCGCACCGGCACGCGAAGCGGGAACCGCATATTTGAAAAGAAAAAATGAAATCTGGAATTATCAGCCAAGGATCGACCGGACGGTCCGCATGCCTCCATCGATGATGTCCCAGTCATGGATGGGCTCTGATTTTACAAACAATGACCTTGTAAGCGGCACTGCAACAGTGCATGATTTTGACCATGAGCTTGCAGGCATCGTTATGGTTGAAGGCCATGAGTGTTACATGATCGAATTGGTCCCCTGGCCGGAAAATCCTGTTGTCTATGAAAGAGTCATCTATTATGTAAGCCGGGAATTTTACCTTCCCCTTATGGTCGAGAATTATGACGAGCATGATGAACTTGTAAGCACAATCCATTTCAGGGATATAAGGGAATTCGACGGAAGGAATTTCCCGGCCGTCATGGAAATGATCCCTTCCGGGGAAGAGGAGCGGAAGACCGTAATCACCGTTCACAGTGTTGAATTCGGCATCGATATCTCCGAAAAGTTCTTTTCAATTGAAAACCTTACGGAAATTAAGTAGCCTTTGTGTTGCAAAGAGGGAAACTTTGTTATTTTTACCCTTCGAAACCCATTAAATCCTGATTATGTTCAAAAGACTATCGTGCATCCCTGCATCGTTTCTGCTCGGAGTGCTTTTTCTGTTTCCGGCCGGCTCGTTCGGGCAACAGGATCAAAGACCGGGAAAACCCGGATTCAAAGACAAGCTGATCAGTGTCTGGGAACATCAGCGAAGCATAGATCTGACCGAACTGACGGATGACCTGGGATTCAACATGGTCTGGTCTCATGACCCCGCATACGACGGACAGGCATGGGAAGATACCCACATGTACCATTGTCTGCAGGTTCCGGGTATAGATTACGTCCTTGCCAAGATCGAACGGGCTGCCTGGGGCTGGACCCAGGAAATGTCGGTAAGGCATGCCCGGTGGGTAGCCTTGCTCAGCCAGATGCACCCCGGGATAATCGGCATGTACCTGAACGATTTTTATGATGAAGTGGAGGAAGGGCACCGTACAGAGGAGCAATGGAGAGAAATTATAGCCGCCGCGAAGGATATTAATCCCGATCTGCTGTTGTTTGTGCCTCATTACCCGCACCGTGGACAGGAACGGCATAAATTTGATTTTGATATTGACGGGGTCATCCTCAACCTGTGGGGGAACCGGCCCGAGCTTATTGCCAGGGCGGAGGAACACCTGGCCACCGGTATCTCCATGCACCCCGACCGGCTGATTATTGCCGGGCTTTACTGCCATGCGGGCATGGACGGGGGGAGATGGCTTACCGAAGAGGAGTACAAGAATACCCTGGGATTGTATGTTGATTTAGTAAACCAGGGCAAGATCGACGGCCTGCGGGTTTTCCGTGCCGGACAGCTGCTTGAAAGGCCGGAATACCAGGAGTGGACAAGGGAAGTTCTCTTGAACCTGAAAAGATAGATACCCGTAACCGGGAGAACCGCCGGTCCGGCGCCAGACACAAAATAACATACATAAAACACCGTGCCGCTGCCTGATGGACTGATGCCCGGCACTGACAAAAAAATAACCGCCAACCTAAAAAACATCAGCATGGAAAGAAATAAACCTGCAGATTTGCTGCCTTCATTTGCAGCCCTGTTGCTCCCCCTCACTCTCATGGCAATATTTTCTTTTGCCTGCACTACAAGGGAGGCCGGTCCTGAAGATCGCCAGTTTCTTGTTATGGCCTATTACTCGGGAAACGAGGCCGCTATTGACGATTATGATGTCAGCCGGCTGACCCACATTATTTTCAGCTTCTGCCGTCTTGACGGCCACAGGATATCAATCAGGGAAAACAGGATCCCGGTGCTCGAAAAACTGGTCAGCCTGAAAGAGGAAAACCCCGGTTTAAAGATCCTTGTCGCACTGGGCGGATGGGGCGGCTGCGAAACCTGTTCGGAGGTTTTCTCCCTTGAGGAGGGCAGATCGGATTTTGCCTTATCTGTTCTTGAAATGCTCGAGGAATTTGATGCCGACGGGATTGACCTGGACTGGGAATATCCCGGAATTTCAGGTTATCCGGGCCACCCTTACAAACCGGAGGACAAGCGGAATTTTACATTGCTGGTTGAAAAACTCAGGGAGGTTCTCGGCAATGAATATGAAATAGGTTTTGCTGCCGGCGGATTTCCGCGATTTTTTGACGAATCGGCAGAGTGGAAAAAAGTGATGCCGGTTGTCGATTATGTGAATGTAATGACCTATGACTACAGGACCGGCCCGGAAACAGGGCATCATACCGCGCTTTATTCATCGGCAGGCCAGCGGCTGTCGGCCGATTTCGCGGTTAATTACCTTGATTCCATCGGCGTGCCCCGCTCGCAGATAGTGATAGGTGCGGCATTTTACGGCAGGGCATGGGAAAATGTTTCTCCCGAAAGGGACGGTCTTTTCCAGACCGGGGGCAACATGCAAACCGTTGGCTACAGAAACCTTGCCGCATGGATGGAAGAAAATGAAATAAAGGAGTTCTGGTGCGATATAGCCTCTGCACCATGGGGGTATTCAGCCACGAAAGGCCTTTTCATAACCTACGACAACCCAAGGTCGGTCGAGCTTAAAACCAGGTACGCCAGGGACAAAGGGCTCGCCGGGATCATGTTCTGGCAGCTGGGCAATGACAGTGCCTCCGACGGACTTCTCCATGTCATTTACCGTGCGACTGAATAATGTAAGGATCTGGGATTTACCGCGCCGGATACAGTTACGGGCTGTGGCTAAAACCTTAATCCCGCGGTAAAATATCTTCCGCCCTGGAATGTTGAAGTTCCGGGCATCACCGGTATGTCGGTCAGTCCCCGCCGCCATGTGAATGCCATGCTGACCCTCATGACCTCAAATCCGAATCCAAGGCTAATTCCCCATTCCGTAGAGGGATGAAGGTCGAAATCAATGGCCTCGCCCCCGTCACTTCCGGCAAAATTGTAACGGAACCAGGGGCCGGCAAGGGGAAAGACCCTGACCATGTCTCGCTGATCGCTCAAAAGGTAATAATGAAGGTTCAGCGGAATGGTGAGCGAGTGTCTCCGGTACGTGCCATCGGCCGATTTGCTGCCGTTAAAGTCATAAAGGATCTCCGGCTGAACGGCAAATATCTGTCCTGCCTGTACTTTCAGAAATAGCCCGGTACTGAAGGCAAATACGTTATTAGCATCAAAAAACTCATCAGGATATATATGGTTAGTGCTTCCGATATTTGCCAGAATGCCAGTATTAAAAAGCAATCCGAGAGGATGCTGCATTCTTTTGAACTTTCGCGATGAGGCAAGTTCGGGCATTGCTGCCATTTCAGTCACCAGTGCCTGCAGGTAACGGGTTATTCCGGCCATGCCTTCATAGTCAAGCAGGTCGTAGGTGTCTCCCGGCTGGTGATAAGGAGATTCAAGACCGGTAAAAGCCTGGAACGAGGGAATCCCCAGGGTGCCAAAAGGCCAGGTGTCGGTCCTCGAAGGAATTTCGGATGTGAGATCCCGGAGCCTTATGCCCTGTTCCGAGGCAACACGCCTTGCCAGTTCCTTCCCTCCTTCCAGCGTCCCGATCCCCAGCAGATGAAG
>SKQJ01000158.1 GCA_007119075.1 Bacteroidales bacterium
ATCGATGCCGACACCAGGCTAAGGGAGTTCAAGAACGAGCTCCGCTGGAACCAGGCATATTACAGCAGCCGTTAGCCCGTTGTGAAGGCGGGCGAGGTTAAATCAAAATCAATATCCTGATGCTAAAAGATCTCAAAATTGCGGTCTATGAAGTCAACATGGCCCTTAAGGAGCAGGGGCTTGTGATCATGACCTGGGGCAATGCCAGCGGGATCGACAGGGAGCGGGGACTGGTGGTCATAAAGCCCAGCGGGGTGGCGTATGACATGATGGAGCCCGAAGATATGGTGGTGGTCGATATGGAAGGCAAGGTCGTATACGGGAAGTGGAAGCCCTCTTCCGACACGGCCACTCACCTGGTGCTCTACCGGAAGTTTCCCGATGTGGGAGGCATAGTTCACACCCATGCACAGTGGGCCACCAGCTGGGCGCAGGCAGGCCGGGGCATCCCGGTCTACGGCACCACCCACGCCGATTATTTTTATGGCGAAATTCCCTGTACAAGGCCGATGACAGAAGAGGAAACGGGAGAGAATTATGAAGCCAACACGGGAAATGTGATCATTGAGCGTCTAGGCGGGACCGATCCCATGCAGATGCCCGGAGCCCTGGTGCACGGTCACGCGCCCTTTACCTGGGGAAAGGATCCGGCGGGGGCTTTGCATAATGCCGTCGTGCTTGAGGAAATTGCCAAAATGGCCTTCAGGACCGAGGTGCTGGGAAACACCAGTCCGCTGGAACGGCACCTGCTCGACAGGCATTACCTTCGAAAGCACGGCAAAGATGCCTATTACGGGCAAAAAAAAGACGATTGACAGATTTTTTTTCTCCGGGATCCTGCGGCGGGCAGGAACAATTAATTGTTCAGCTGCCGGAGCTCCTGGTCTATCCTGCCGAGCGCCGCATCAGAAACTCTCAGATGGGATGGCAGGGCAACCATCGCCTGTGTCATAGTGAATCCCATTACCTGGCTCAGCCATGGCGAATTCATCAGATCAGGCATGTTACGGTAAAGGATTTCGCGCGACCCGCTTACCGCGAGAAGCTCGCCTATGGTATCATCGGATCTGAAAACCGGTTCAGGATCATCGTCTTCCAGGCCTGCCATTTCAGTGAGCTCCTGTGAGGCATAATAAAACCTGTATCTTCCCGATCCGACATGCGCCAGTACATTTTCCCCTTTCTGAGCCATATCCAGCAAACCCGGGTTCATTTCCGGTTCCTGGTAGCTTCCGCCGACATCTTCCAGGGTCGCATGGGGCAGGGTTACCAGGGCGCTGGTGTTTGCCGGGATCCCGACTTCCAGGATGAACCGGTCGCCTTCAAACTGCCAGGAAGATTCTATCTTCCCGTGAACCGATTCAATTATTGCCCTTGCATGGGTCAGTCCCCCGCCCGGAACCGGCTGGATGGCAATTCTTTTATACCCCGGGGTCACAGGCCTGATGCCGGCGACTTCCTCGTAAAGCCATTCTCCTATGGCTCCGTATGCATAATGGTTAAATGAATTCATCTGGTCGCTCTGAAAAGTGCCGTCGGGTTTTATTCCATCCCACCTTTCCCATATGGTAGTGGCACCCATGGTTACAGGATACAGCCAGGAAGGATATTGTTCCCTGAGCAGCAGGTCATAGGCAATTTCATTGTGCCCGTAACGGCTGAGAACCGGGTTCAGGTAGGGCGTGCCCAGGAAGCCGGTGGTAAGATGTCCTCTGCTTCTGACGGCAGAAACAAGATTTTCAATGGCTGCCGGCTTCAATTCCTCCGGGATAAGGTCAAAGGCAAGTGTCAGCAGGTATGAAGTCTGGGTGTCGGACATGACCCGCACTCCCGGAGTAAGGTATTCCTGCCGGAATGCGGTCCGTATATTGTCCAGCAGGGTGCCGTAAATTGTCACATCTGCCGTATTGCCGATTATTCCGGCCGCCTGTCCCAGCAGATAGGTGGACCGGGCAAAGAACATGGTGGCGATCATGTGGTAATCGGTGTAGGCACCGGGGTAATGGGCATTGCTTTCGGTGCTGAAAGAAAGCCAGTCACCAAACGAGAAGTCGACATCCCAGAGGTATGCGTTTTCGTTGGTTGCCGCCCTTGTCCTCTGAAACTCAACCCAGGCTTTCATGCTTTCATATTGCCGGTCAAGTATTTGAGTATCGCCGAAATACCAGTACACCGACCATGGGACTATGGTTGCGGCATCGCCCCAGCCCGCCGATCCGTAAGCCCCCGGCCCCAGGACGTTTGGCACGACATGAGGCACGCTGCCCGCCTCATTCTGGTCGGCTTCCAGATCGCCGAGCCATTTGGTAAGGAATCCCCCGGTATTCATGTTGATATTGGCAGTGTTGGCAAATACCTGGATGTCTCCTGTCCAGCCCATTCTTTCATCCCGCTGCGGACAGTCAGTCGGCACCTCCAGGAAATTTCCCTTCTGTCCCCAGATGATGTTGTGCTGGAGCTGGTTAATCAACGGATGGGAACACTGGAAATGGCCGGTCGGCTCCATTTCCGAATGGATAACCACTCCGGTCAGCGCATCGGGGCCAAGCCGGCCGGGAAAACCTTCTATGGCCACATACCTGAATCCCTGGAAGGAAAACCGGGGTTCCCATATTTCGGCGCCGCCTCCCCTGAGCACATAAGTGTTGGTCTGATCGGCCGATCTCAGGTTATCGGTATAGAAGTTGCCGTCCCTGTCAAGCACTTCGGCATGCCTGAGCGTGACAACGGTCCCTGCAGGTCCGCTGACTCTCAGCCTTATCCATCCTATCATATTCTGGCCCATGTCTGCCACCAGGTCGCCTTCCGGGGTGGTGAATATGCCGACGGGCCTTAATTCCTGTATCTTCCTCACCGGCGGGGCCTGCAGGCCTATCAGTTTATCTTTTCCATGGTCTGCCACCAGCACTCCCCTCCAGCCGGAATCATCGTAGCCGGGCAAGGACCATCCCTTCTTTTCCAGGCGGGCATCATAATGCTCGCCGTTGTATATGTCCGATTCCAGTATCGGCCCGGTGGAAGCCCTCCAGCCGGGGCCGGTGCCGAAAACCTGGCGGCTCCCGTCCTGATATGTTATAACTATTTGGGCAAGCAGGGCGAGAGTCTCGCCGTAATAATTCCGCTGGTCGCCCCAGCCTATAAAGCCCCTGAACCACCCATCGCCCAGAAACACTCCAACGGCATTTCCGCCATCCCTCAGATGGCCTGTTATGTCATAGGTCTGGTACTGCAGCCTGTTGTGATAGCTGGTCCATCCCGGCGTAAAGAGATCTTCCCCGACCCTTGTTCCGTTGATGTGCATTTCGTAAAGGCCGTGTGCGGTCACGTATGCCCGGGCCGATGCGATCTTCCCGCTTGTTTCAAATTCCGACCTGAGCATCGGCGCCGGTTGAGGCACCTCGGGATCTTCTTCAAGATCGGGCTCTATCCATTCAGCCTGCCATTCATCGCCGGAGAGTCCTGTCTCCCAGTATGCGGGTTCGCTCCAGGAAGATGCTCTTCCATGGTTGTCCCATACCCTGACTCTCCAGAAATATCTTTGTCCTGATTCCGGATCAGGTCCCTGATAAATGTTGTGAATCGAAATCCCGGAGCCGACTTTTTCGGAATCCCAGAAGAGATCACCTGCTTCCAGCGATTCCCTGCTTGAGGCAACCTGGACCTGCCAGGCTGTTTGCCGGGTATTCTGAAGGCCGCTTTCCAGAAGCCAGGAAAAGCGGGGACTGACAGGATCGATTCCTACCGGGTTTTTATGATATTCCGTGGTGAGGCGAGTCACCTCAAGCGGTTCGGAAGCGCTGGCGGCAGGGGGGATCAAGGCCGCTGCTGCAGCAAATAGTGCGAGGATCATCAAATTTGATTTACGGGCTGGACGATGCATACGAAAAATGTTTTACGGATAAAGTGTCAGTAATTGAAATGTTGCTGGCAACAATTTACGCAGAGTTTTTTCATTTGCAAAAGAATAGC
>SKQJ01000274.1 GCA_007119075.1 Bacteroidales bacterium
AATTAGTATTCCCTGATTTTAATATTCCTGAACCAGACATCATCATTGTGATCCTGCAATCCGATCACCCCTTCTGCATACTTTCCGAAAAGGGTTACATCGAATTTGCTGTTTTCGACCATTTCTTCCCACTCAGGGGTTCCAAGCTGATATTGAAGAACATCTTCACCGTTCTGGCGGTGGAATACAGTACCATTGTAAACTATGATCTCCGCCTGGTTCCATTCTCCCACCGGCCTGGTGTTCTGGGGATTTGCAGGAATAATGTCATACAGTGATGCAGCTTTGCGGTTTCCGTCAACGCCCTGGCTGGCATCCGGATGACCATCGTTGTCCAGCACCTGGAATTCGGGGGCGGTGTGCCATATCGGCCGTCCCGGAATTTCCTGTCCCAGGTAGAAGATCCCGCTGTTGCCCTTTTCGGAGATCTTCCAGTCAATTTTAAGATGAAAATCCAGGAAAGTCTGGTCATAAACTATATCTCCTGCCCTGGCCCCGGAAATAAAACGAAGCGCTCCGTCTTCAACGACCCATCCCTGTTCCGGGAAGGAGTCTCCGTTATAGGAACGCCATCCTGTGGTGGTTTCTCCATCAAAAAGAAGGACAAAACCTTCTTCCTGTTCCTGTTGGCTCAGGGTATTCGGTGCAGCCTCCTCTGCAACCCGCTCAGCCTGCTGACATGAGATCGCGAGGGCAAGCAGAAAGATCGGGGCGATAAATAAAGAATAATGTCTTGCTTTCATTTCGGTCTGATTTTATATTTGATTTGATTATGTTTAAATTGTAAATTGTAAGTCACTGATAATCCGTTTCTTGGCCCGCATAAAAACAGCGGGTGAACAGGATCCCGGGATATATGATAAAGTTACGACTGTCCACGGCAATGTAACCAGTCAGACAGTCGTAACTTAAAGATAAAAAAAAACTAATTGTCGCTTACGGCATTGAAGGAAGTCTCCATCCGCTTCTGTAAGGCCTGTTGACAAGGTCGGCAGCATATTGCCCGGCGTTTACAGGATCTGTCCAGTCTCTTGCAAAAGACGGGTGGCCATCCTCAATCTTGAATCCATCCCTTATTATTGTACGGATCTCTTCGTTTTGGGCGATGTTGGTGAACCTCATGTTCTGGCCATCCCACTCGAGTTCCTTGTTAAGGGCCTGGAGGCGAACGGCGAGAACGCCCATGACAACCATTTCATTGAAAGGTCCGGCTTCGTGGAACGCGGAAGCAGTTTCAGTCCTGTTATTGGGGTTTTCCTTGCAGGCACGTACCCAGTCCATGTAATGGTTGGCAGGCACCCTGCGGACGAACTTCGGAGCATCCGGAACGCGGCCCGAAAGCAGCCACGGATTGCGTCCATAGCAGCCAGCCACAAGAATATCCTTGGTTCCGTAGAAGATAACGCCACCGCCGGCATCGTTCATATTCCTCCCTGCAGGCCATCCATCAGGCATTTCGGGGCGGATGCCTCCGTCATACCAGTTGACTACCACTTCGGGAAGGTCGATCTTCATGTTCTGGCTCGGCCTTCTTGCAGGATAGGTGAGCTTCACCTTCTGGGCAACAGGCGCACAGTCAACCAGGAGAAGAGATGAGCTTCCCTGTACTTTTGTCGGATATCCAAGCTCGAGCCCAAGGAAAACGGGGTGAAGTACGTGGCATGCCATATCACCAAGCGCTCCTGTGCCGAAATCCCACCATCCCCGGAAATTCCAGGGTGTATAGATCTCATTGTAGGGACGCATCGGGGCAGGTCCGACAAATAGATCCCAGTCCATCGTCGCGGGAACACGGTGAACTTCCTCGGGGGTATTAAGCCCCTGTGGCCAGATCGGCCTGTCGGTGAATGAGTCAACTCTTGTAACTTCACCGATTTCGCCGTTGGCGATCCATTCGCGGCATAGGTTAACGCCCTCGTCGGAGGCGCCCTGGTTGCCCATCTGGGTTGCGACCCTGTGCTGCTTGGCGAGGTTCGTCAGCAGGCGTGATTCGTAAACTGTGTGGGTAAGGGGTTTTTCAACATACACATGCTTTCCCATGGTGATTGCATCGGCTGCCTGTATTGCATGGGTATGGTCAGATCCGGCCACCACAACCGCATCGATCGAATTACCTATTTCATCGTACATCTTGCGGTAGTCATAAAACTTCGGAGCATTGGGATAACGGTCAAATACGTGCTGGCTGTATCTCCAGTCGGTATCACAGAGGCCGACGATATTCTCGCTTTCCATTGCCCGTAAAACGGCTGCACCTCTACCGCCCACTCCAACACCGACTATATTTAGCCTGTCGCTGGGTGCCTTATATCCCATTCCGCTGATCACGTTGCTGGGGAGCACTGTAAAAGCCGCGGCCGCCATAGTTGTGTTGCCGAGGAATTTTCTTCTGGAAATTTTCTTATCCATTTTTTGATTATTTAGTTAGTAATTAGAATTGATTTTGGTTTATTCTTAACGGTTTTTTTATCTATGAAATTTTCCCTGATATGCCGGTATTTTTTTTGTAGCTCTTACTAAAGGGTAACCCGGGTAAACCGGTGGGTTATTTTTAAAAGTACGCCAAAATACGAAATATATCAATTATATCAATAAATTAAGGCGTATAAAAATAATAACTATTGCCGGATGCCCGCAAATTTCGTTAATATTTGTCTGATTTCCAACCAATTTTTTGTTTCGGTCAGGGGCGCAATTATGTTTTTTTAACAATTTCCGCCGGCAGCATCCGGGCCACCGGCCGGTCAGGGAGAAAGCCTGCAGATCTCCCATCTGTCTTCACGATACAGATACTGGATCCTGTCATGAAGCCGGCTGTGGCGTCCCTGCCAGAATTCCGCAAGCACGGGCATGAGGCGGTAACCGCCCCATCCGGGAGGGCGGGGGATCGGCCGGGATTTATATTTCTCTGTAACTTTAAGCATTTTATCTTCCAGAACCTTGCGCGACCCGATCATGGAGCTTTGCCTTGAAGCCCAGGCTCCTGCCTTGCTGGCATCAGGCCGTGAATCGAAATACTCATCGGATTCACCTGCCGGCAGTTTTCCGGTACGACCCTCAAACCTGACCTGCCTTTCAAGCTCCGGCCAGTAAAAGACCAGGGCAGCATAGGGATTCTCAGTGAGCTGGCGGCCCTTTTTGCTCTCATAATTTGTAAAAAAAGAGAGACCTGTCTCATTTATATCTTTCAGCAGGACAATCCGGGCCGACGGCCGGCCATCAAGACCCGCAGTGGCAAGGGTCATAGCCGTGGGATCAATTGCTTCCGCATTAAGAGCTTCATCCAGCCACTTCCTGAACTGATCGGCCGGGCTATCGGCAACAGAAGCCCTTGTCAGCTCAGCAAGACAATATTCCCGTCGAATTGCAGCGATTCTTTTTTTCATGGCAAACAGTTTTGCTGAATGTAAAATTAAACATTGGAATCAAAATTTCTGGTATTCCCCCGAAAGGGTCTATAATCCCTGCGGATCCCTTATTGATTCAGGGAAAGGGAGAATTTGAAAATTATTTATTCATTCCTTCAAACAATTACATTGTACAGATTGTTTTGCTGAAGGTAAGGATAAGTATCAATAACTTAAATGCTGAGAATATGGAAACTCTTGAAAAGGATGTTAAATCTAAAATGAAGGAGACCAACCCTGAAAAAAGGGAAGGGCAAGTCGCCACGGCTCTGGAAGAACAAACTGCCAAAATACCCTCTGATGTCTTTTTATGGGCTTCATTGGGTTCCATGGCCGTTTCGCTTGTGCTGAAAGTTTCGAAACGGGACGAAGCATCCCTTTTTGTGGGACAGTGGGCTCCGGCATTTTTGTTGCTCGGAATATACAACAAACTTGTCAAGCAGCTGGGTCACGATTCTGAAGATCTTTAGAAGGTGAGGCGCGGCTTGCCGCATTAAGCTAAAACCCCTGTGAGCAAATGCACTGACAGGGGTTTTTTGTACCCGGGGCGGGAATTGAACCCGCACGGCCGCAATGGCCACAGGATTTTAAGTCCTGCGTGTCTACCAGTTCCACCACCCGGGCGGGGCCGGCAAAGTAAAGATAAAAAAAAGCCCGGAATAAGCCGGGTTTTTTGAGCGAAAAACGGGACTCGAACCCGCGACCCCGACCTTGGCAAGGTCGTGCTCTACCAACTGAGCTATTTTCGCGATTAGTGTTGCAAAGTTAATTCATTTTTCTTTTTTTCAAAAAAATCCTGTTTTAAATCAGCAGCCGGTTTTAAATTCCAACGGCAAAATTTCAATTCTGCCATATTATCCCTATTTTAGCCGAAATTAGGGCCGAAAAATTTATAAAAGCCGGCATCAGGCCGTCGAATGACCGTAATTATTCAAACACCAAAAATAAAAAGATATTATGCTTAAAGGAATCTCCCCCCTTATCAGTCCATCGCTTCTCGAAACCCTTGCCCGCATGGGGCATGGTGATGAGATTGTTCTCGCAGATGCCCATTTTCCCGGTCACAGCTACAACAATAATATTATCAGGGCCGACGGACTGAAGATTGCCGATCTTCTGGCCGCAATCCTGCCTCTTTTCGAACTGGATACCTATGATGGCTCCCCGGTGATCATGATGGATACCGTCAAGGGAGACACCGTCGATCCCGAGGTGGAAGAAGACTACCTTGATGCCATCAGGAAAAGCGACCCGCGGATTTCCGGGATTGAAAAGATCGGCAGATATGAGTTTTATGAAAGGGCTGAAAATGCTTTTGCAGTGGTAATGACCGGCGAAACAAGAAAATACGGGAACATAATACTCAGAAAAGGCGTAACTTCCGTATAGCAGTCGCCCGCGAAAACTCTGAGCCTGCTAAATATAACTCATCGTTGCCGGGCTTGGCGGATATTTGTCAGGGCCTTGATTGGGGCCATTCAGTTATCAGGCCGGCCGGCACTGACTGCCGGGTGCATGGTTGCCCGGGCCTGTTTCAGCCAGCGATGCAATTGGTCAGCCGATACATTTTACCGCAGTCCGGCTATCTTTTTGATCTCATTAAGCTTGTTAAGGGCCTCGACAGGGGTAAGGTTGTTGATGTCGAGTTTCATTATCTCATCCCTTATCTGCTTTAATACCGGGTCGTCAAGCTGAAAAAAACTCAGCTGGTAGCCTTCCCTTTGCCCGGCCAGTGAGCTGACGGGCTTTGTGAGGGAGTGTTTTTTATGTGCTTTTTCAAGTTCCTTCAGTATATCCCCGGCTCTCTTTACAATGCTTTTCGGCATCCCTGCCATGCGGGCCACATGGATTCCGAAGCTGTGCTCACTGCCTCCGGGGACAAGCTTTCGCAGGAAAATTACCCTGTTGTCTATTTCCCTGACCGACACATTGTAGTTTTTTATCCGCTTGAATGAGTTTTCCATCTCATTCAGTTCGTGATAATGAGTGGCGAAAAGCGTTTTGGCCTTGCCGTGGGGGTGCTCATGAATATACTCGGCCATGGCCCATGCGATCGAGATACCGTCATATGTGCTTGTTCCCCTGCCAATTTCATCCAGCAACAAAAGGCTGCGGCCGGAAATGTTGTTCAGTATGCTGGCCGCCTCGTTCATTTCCACCATAAAGGTGGATTCACCCTGCGATATGTTGTCAGAAGCTCCTACCCGGGTAAATATTTTGTCGACAACACCCAGAACTGCCGAAGATGCCGGAACAAAGCATCCCATCTGTGCCATTAGCACTATAAGGGCTGTCTGCCTTAGAAGAGCCGATTTCCCCGACATGTTGGGCCCCGTAATAATTATTATCTGTTGCGTGCTGTCGTCAAGATAAACATCATTGGCAACATATTCTTCTCCCGGGGGAAGCTGTTTTTCAATTACCGGGTGCCTTCCTCCCTTGATGTCAATGACGTTGCCGTCATTCACCACCGGCCTGCTGTAATTATTTTCAAGGGAAAGCATTGCGAAAGACAGCAGACAGTCAATGCGGGCGATCAGTGATGCAGTTGCCTGGATTTCAGGGATGTATTCTGCGGCCTTTTCGACCAGATCTGTGAATAGCCGGGTTTCAAGGTTCAGTATTTTTTCCTCCGCGCCCAGTATTTTTTCCTCATATTCCTTAAGCTCTTCGGTGATGTAGCGTTCAGCGCTCACAAGTGTCTGCTTCCTTATCCATTCACCGGGTACCTTGTCTTTATGGGTGTTCCTCACTTCAATGTAATAGCCGAAAACATTATTGAAGCCTATCTTGAGCGATGAAATCCCTGTTTTCGCTATCTCCCTCTGCTGCATGTTAACCAGGTAATCTTTTCCGGAACCCAGGAGGCCTCGTAATTCATCAAGTTCGGCCGATACTCCCGGGGCGATAACATTGCCTTTCTGGACGGCATTCGGAGGGTCTTCATTTATCTTTCCGGCTATGTCGCTGACAAGCCCGCTGCAGGTCCGGATCTGTTTTCCAGTTTCAATCAGAACCTTCTGCCCGGATTCCATGCATGCTTTTTTTATGGTGCCGGCGCATTCCAAGGCTGTTTTAAGCTGAAAAAGCTCCCGTGGATTTACCCTTCCGGTTGACAGTTTTGTGGCCAGGCGCTCGGGATCGCCGACAAGCTTGATCTGATCTGTCATCAGATCCCTTAAGCCTTCATTTTCAATCAAAAACCCGGTCAGATCCAGTCTTTCTTTTATGTCTGCCGGATCCTTCAAAGGCAAGCTCATCCATTTTTTCAGCATGCGTCCGCCCATGGGAGAAAGGGTCCTGTCCATCACCGACAGAAGCGTACGGGCCCCTTCGTTGAGCGAATAATACAATTCAAGGTTCCGGATCGTGAACCTGTCGAGCCACACGTACCTGTCCTCTTCAAGACGGGAAACAGATGTGATATGCCTGATCTTTTCATGGTTTGTCAGTTCCAGGTAGTGCATTATGGCACCCGCTGCAACAGTTCCCAGGGTGAAAGACTCAATGCCGAATCCTTTAAGGGATGATGTCTTGAAATGACTGACCAGCTTTTCATAAGATGTTTCGCCATGAAAAGCCCAGTCATCAAGCTTGTATGTATAAAAGCCGTTACCAAAAAGCGAGGCAAATATTTCCTGTTTGCCCTTTTCAAGCAGGATTTCTTTAGGCTCAAAACCATTGAGCAGTTTGTCTGCATATTCATGGCTGCCCTGGGCTACCATGAATTCACCCGTGGTAACATCAAGGAATGCAACCCCTGTTATGTTTTTTTCTATATGTACGCAGGCGAGAAAATTGTTTTTTTTATGCTCGAGCACATTGTCATTAAAGGCAACTCCTGGCGTAACCAGTTCCGTTATGCCGCGTTTGACGATCTTTTTGGCCAGTTTCGGGTCTTCCAGCTGCTCGCAGATGGCAACCCTCTGGCCGGCCCTGACCAGGCGGGGCAGATATGTGTCAATAGCGTGGTGCGGAAATCCTGCCAGCTCAACAAATGATGCGGCTCCGTTCGCCCTTTTTGTAAGCGTTATTCCCAGGATTTCTGACGCCCTGATGGCGTCTTCTCCAAAAGTCTCATAGAAATCGCCTACCCTGAAAAGCAATATTGCTTCGGGATGTTTCGCCTTGATGCTGCTGTACTGCTTCATCAGGGGAGTCTCAGTGTATTCTGTGGTTTTTCCCAATGGAATTCTTCTTACGGAAACACCGCTAATATAATATTTTTAAAAGTAACTTATTAACCGGGGAACCATGTGTACATAATATGAAGGGATCAGACTTCACATTATTAATGTGACAAATCCACATAAGACGCATAAAAAGGTTTTAATAAATCCCGGAAAATAATGGATGGGATGATTTAATATTTTATAATATAATAATAATTTGATGCTTTTTTGAGTTTATTAACATATCTTAAGTTCTATTAAGTTTAAATTAAAGACAGCTGGCCTGTTTCTGATTTCACCAACGCTGATTTGATCAGCACAAGGTATTTTCCGGAGGACTGCGTATGGACGGATGTTGTGATGCCGGGTTCTTATAAAGCCAAAAAAGTATCGTAAGCCTGATTTCTCTTTGCGGAGGGATGAATTAAGCGGGCAGAGACGTTTTCTCTGCCTTTCTTGTCGGGCTGCACGCCCTGCGGAGATATCGCAGGTTATTCTCTACACAATTATTAAGAATACAGGCGCCTTTTGTTATTTTATTATCAGATGCAGCACTTCTTTAAAAGCCAATAAAACAGTATCATGTAAAATTTAGTTTAACATTTATTGATAAAAATCATGACTTCTTATTTGGTTAAAGAAAAAAAGTTATAGATTTGTGGCAAATTGAGTATAAACCCGTTGTGTTATGTGACCACCACAAAACCCACCGGGAAAGTTTGTTAACCTAAAAAATTACCTATGAAAAAAAATGCTTTTTTACTGTTTCTGTTTGTGTTCGTGTTTTGCGGAATATTTACCATGCAGGCGCAAACAAGACAGATTACAGGTACAGTTACCAGTGCAGAGGATGGCTCCACGATTCCCGGAGCCTCGGTTGTAGTTCAGGGGACTACCATTGGTACTGTTACCAATTTTGACGGGTTTTATTCATTATCGGTTCCTGCTACCGCCACTCAACTGATGGTGAGCTATATCGGTTATGCAACCCAGGAAGTTCCCATAAATGGCCGTACGGTTATCGATGTAGAGCTCGTCCAGGATGTTCTTGCACTGGAAGAAGTTGTAGTTACCGCACTGGGTATCACCAGGGAGCGAAGGACCCTTGGTTATTCAGTGCAGGAAGTCGGAGGAGATGACATAGCCCGTTCAGGCAACCCGAACCTGCTTACAGCGCTTTCCGGCAAGGTAGCCGGACTTGAAGTAAGGCAGTCATCCGGTATGCCCGGTGCGCCTGTCACTATGTTCGTGCGGGGCGCAAGGTCGTTCAGCGGCAATAACCAGCCTCTTTATGTGGTTGATGGCATGCCCATTCACAGTGATTCCGACTACGGGCAGAATGTTACCGGCGCCTATCATGCAAACAGGGCGATCGACATCGATCCCAATAATATTGAATCAGTCAGCGTGCTTAAGGGTCAGTCGGCAACAGCCTTGTATGGTCTGCGCGCCTCAAACGGCGTGATCCTTATCACAACCAAAAGCGGCAGGGGAGCGGCACCCGGGCAGCCCCTTATTACTTTTAATACCGGTTTTGCCCAGGAGGCAGTAGCAAGGTTGCCTGAATTGCAACAAACATATGCTCAGGGAACCGGCCGCAATTTTGTGCCCGTAAACTCTTTTTCATGGGGCCCCAGGATCACCGATCTGCCTGATAACGCGACCTATGGCGGCAACAATCACGGCCAGCCGGGTCTGTTTTTCCATCCTCAGAAAAACGATTGGGTTCAGCCGCGTGCCTATAATTCCGCCAGTGAATTCTTTGGAAGCGGCAGCACTTTCAATAACCACGTGAATGTAGCCCATTCCGGCGCGATGGGCAACTACAGTATCGGGCTCGGCTCGACGCACCAGTCAGGCATCGTGACCAATACCGGCCTGACACGTTATACAGGAAGAATGTCCGGCTCAATGGAACTTTCCGAAATGTTTACCGTTGGTTTTTCCGGAAATGTTGCCGATACAAGGATGGATAAACTGCCGTCCGGTAATGACAGCTGGTTGTTCACGGTTTACGGTGCTCCCCCGAGCTACGACCTTGTGGGCACGCCATTTCATGTTCCCAGCGGTCCCAACAATGAGTTCCGTCAGACAAGCTTCCGCGTCGGTGCCGTGGGTGAAAACCCGCTATGGGCGGTGAGAAACAATTTATTCAATGAGGCAACACAGCGTTTCTTCGGTAACGCTTTTGTGCAGGCGACCCCCGCCGACTGGATCAATGTCCGCTACCAGCTTGGTCTTGATTCGTATTCGACCGACCAGGAGTCGCTCTACCAGATGGGCAGCGCAGGAACCGGACAGCTTCTGCCCACCGCTGCCTTTTATCCCTCACCTGATAACAGGGAGTATGGCTATCGTGCTCCTACCGGCGGGCAAATCAATAACTTCGGAATAGTGAGATCAAATGTGAACTCGCTTCTGAATGTTACTATGGCACATGACTTTACCGATGATTTTGGTGCCATGCTGATAGTGGGCAATGAGTTTGTCCATAATTACTACCGTACGTGGAGCATGCTCGGGACAGATTTCACCATGCCCGGCTGGAATAACATAGCCAACACTTCAAATCAGACAGCCACTGAGGGCAAGCGTGAAACCCGTACGGTTGGTTTTTACGGAAACCTTGTACTCGATTTCAGAAATACCCTCTTCCTGAATGTTACCGGCCGACAGGATGTGGTTTCCACCATGCCGAGAGACAACAGGACATTTTTCTATCCTTCGGTTTCTCTCGGACTTGTGTTTACCGAATTCGAAGCGCTGCAAAATAATATCCTGCAGTTCGGGAAAGTCAGGGCCTCTTATGCAGAAGTCGGCCAGGCAGGTACATATTTTGACCCGGCATACGTTCTCGGCGAAGGAAGCTGGAGCGGTTATATTTCCGGCGTTGATTTTCCGCTTGGCGGCGTGAGCGGCTTCCGTCCTTCGCGCAACCTGTATGATCCCGGACTGATTCCGCAGAATACACGCACATATGAATTCGGTGCAGAACTTGTTTTCTTCAACAACCGGATCAACATCGATTATACATATGCAGACCAGCTTGCCCGGGACCAGATCTTCGCAGTTCCTCTGGCCGGATCGACCGGTTACGGATTCCTTACTATGAATGCCGGTGAAATGAGCACCCAGAGCCATGAAGTAATGCTTGGTCTTACCCCGGTGAGAACAAATAATTTCGAATGGAATTTCAGCACCAACTTCACTGCTCTTACAAATGTGGTGGTGGAGCTTGCAGAAGGCGTTGAGAACATCTCCCTGGGTGGTTATGTGACACCTAATATCCGGGCCTCTGCAGGAGACACCTACCCCGCTATCTATGGAAACCAGTTTGCCAGAGACGATAACGGCAATGTTCTTGTGATTGATTCACCGGGTGCGTGGAACCATGGCTTCCCGCAGATGGGTGCCTTTGGCAAGATAGGTGATGTTACTCCCGACTTCATCATGGGATTCACCAATACTTTCCGGTTCGGGCCGGTTGTGCTTTCCGGCCAGCTTGACTGGAAACAGGGCGGACAAATGTATTCCGGATCAAACCGTCTCATGGACCTTTACGGGACTACTGCAAAGACCGAGGATCGTGAATCGACCTTTATCTTCCCGGGTGTTCTGGCTGACGGATCGCCTAATGATATCGTTCGCGGCGGTCCCGGCGATCCCGCTGCATATGAAAACCTTTGGGCTTCTCATCTGAGTCCGCTGGATGAATACCATGTATACGGAACTTCCTTTGTTAAGCTGAGAGATGTTTCACTGGCAGTGGCGATTCCGGCACGCCTGGTTGCGCCTGCAGGCATAAGGACAGCCAATGTGAGCCTGTTTGCCCGCAACATGCTGCTGTGGACAGAGCTCCCGAACTTCGATCCTGAAACAGCCCAGGGAATGGGCAACATGGTTGGCGGTATGGATTACATGTCCCTCCCCCAGACTTCATCATTCGGTATCGGACTTAACCTTACCTTTTAATCAAATTTTAAAATGCAAAATATGAAAACACTTAAATATTTATCTGTCTTTGTTCTTGCCGTTTTCCTATGGGGCTGTGATGAAGATGCCATGGACGACATTAACCGGGACCGCAACAATGCTTCCTCAGTTGATGCCTTTGCTCTGCTTCCCGATGCCACGCTGAAAACTGTCGTTACCGCAACAGCCACTGACTTTGCCTGGTATACCTCCAAATGGATCGAGCACAGTGCCGGCCAGTGGGCCCAGTCGCACGATGATGACAGGAGGATCGGCCAGAGTGCAACTTCTGCCTGGAATAACCACTGGAATGGCATGTATGATCTGCAGAATATCCTCAGGATAATGAGGGAGCTCACAGAACCCGGAGGCCCTGAAGAGAACAACGTGCATGCTCTCGGGATCGCACGGATTCTTACTGCCTACAATCTTGCCGTCATGACCGATTTCTGGGGTGATATTCCATGGACCGAGGCGGTGCAGGGCGCCGGCAATATGAAACCCGCGTATGACCGGCAGTCAGTGATTTACAGCGAAAGTCCGGGCGGTATTTTCTGGTATCTTGACCAGGGTATCGCAAACCTTCAGCAGGCAATTGATCTGGGGGGTGCAGCACCAAACGCCGGTGGATTTGATTATATATATAACGGCAACAATGCCAGGTGGATAAAGGCCGCATATTCTCTTAAGGCCCGCTATCACATGCGCCTGACCCAGCGCGACGGAGAAGCTGCATCAAAGGCTCTTGCGGCCCTGGCCAACGGCTTTGAAAGCGCCGCCGATGAATTCAAATTCACAAGGTATGAGGCTACAACCCTCCGGGACAATCCATGGTTCCAGTTTATGTCGGAAAGAAGCCATCTCGCTGCTTCATCTACCCTTTTCAATATTATGGATGAAAGGAATGATCCCAGGATAGAAAGCTATTTCACGACTGTAGGCGGAGAATACAATCCTGCTCCTCCGGGACAGGCAGAAAGGGTGCAGGGAGGTCTTTATTCCGAATCTCTGCTTACAGAAACCGGAAGAACCAGGGCCACGCCGCTTATGACCTATCATGAATTGAAATTCATTGAAGCGGAAGCAAGACAAAGAGCCGGGCAGCCTTTGGACAATGTAAGGACCGCTCTTCAGGAAGCAATAGTTGCAAACTTTGCATACCACGGTTCTGATGCCGAAGCTGCAGATGCATATTTCGATGCGGCTGTAGCGTCAAGGTTTGCTTCCGATCCGCTGGAAGAGATTCTTACCCAGAAATACATTGCCGCCTACGAATATGAGGCAATGGAGGCCTATCATGACTACCGCAGAACCGGCATACCTACCCTGCATAACCCCCACAATGCTTCTGTAGGCTTTCCTCACAGGCTGCAATACGCCGTGTCCGAGGAAAGCAACAACCCTGATAATTTTATAGAGGTTAATGTGCATACCCAGAGGGTCTGGTGGGCAGGCGGTGACGAGCTGGTAAAATAATGACTTCAAACAATAAATAAAACATAAACCTAATATTCTTATATATGAAAATTAGAATCTTTAAAATCTTCGGGTTAATGGCTGTTATGCTTCTATTCTTTACGGCCTGCGATCAGGATGTTATGGACATGAACAGGGGCGAAGGCGTTGTGCCTTCAGTCACTAATCTTGATCCGGCCGTTTTTTCGGAGGCCGAGGGTACCTATATTAGCTTTGACATTGACGTACAGGATTATACCGGCGATCTGGTTGTTCTTGCTTCGGTCGACGGCGATAAGAGCCGGACACCGGTCAAGACAATCAGCAATTTTCCCGCAAATGTTACGGTTACCCTGGAAGAAGTAGCCCAGGCTAAAGGCGTAAGCGTCAATAATTTTGAGGTAGGCTCAATATTCAATTTCGAAGTGCAGACCACTGTTGGCGGCAAAAATTATCGCTCACCCGCATCATTTAATGCCCCTCTTGCGTGTGAATATCTTCCTGAAGTAGTTTCAGGCGACTACACTGCATCAAGTGCAGGCTGGCAGGTAAGCGGTCCCATTACCATCGTGGCTGATGAAGATGACATGTTTACACTCTATGTAAGCGGACTGGTTGCACTTGATGGAATGGATGAAGACCAGGGTCCTCTTGTAATGGTTGTTAACCCGGGCAATTTCCAGGTTACTGCCCCCAGGACAGTTCTGGGAACCGACTTCTTTGGATTTGACAATGTAGCATATGAGGGTTTCGGTGTTCTGGATACCTGCACCGGTGAGTATGATATGACTTTCACAATTACAGTCGATCAGGGATCGTTCGGATCATATGGATTTGTCTTCAGACCGAACTAG
>SKQJ01000333.1 GCA_007119075.1 Bacteroidales bacterium
GGGACCGGTATAGGGTTCATTATCGCCATCTTCCCGGTTCCTGATAACCTCGGCGGGTTCAATTTTAATTTCGGGCTGATCCAGTTCGGGCATAACTCCGTTGGCCGCATTATCGAGGATCTCTTCCATCCGTCTTTCAAGCTCGGTCATCTGTTCGGCAGACATATCCCTGAACTGCTCGGCAACGGGCCTTTCCTCTGCAATATTTACGGCAAGGTTCCTCAGCACCTGCCTGTTGCCTGGATCTTCCATAGCCGACCTTTCCATCAGGGATTCTGTCAATTCACGGAATTCCTCTTCGCTGACACTATGCTCGAACTCGATAAGGATGCTTTCTTCAGATCGGAATTCATTTGTTGAAAGCCTGGTAGCCATTATAGCCACGATGATGACAAGGTGAAAAATCACCGTGCCCAGAATGCCGTTAATATTCTTCCTGATGAAGCCTGACATGATATTTTTATAATTCCGGAAAAACTCCCTGCAAAGATAGAACGAGACCTGATTAATTAAAATTTTTTAACCGTAAAATAAGTTAACGGAATTTATAGCTGCAGAGATTCCATGTAGATCACCAGTCCGCTATGCCCCTGAAGGCAAAATTCAATTCCTTCGTTCTTGCTCACGGAATCCTGGAGCAATCCGCCGGATCCCGGCAGGCAGAATTCAATTCCTTCTGTCTTTTTCAAATCTTCATGGAATGCCTCATTTCCTCCACCATAAGAAACCCACCCGGCAATCTTCAGTGTCCCTCCTGCATTGATCGCATCCCAGGCATCACCGGGTATTATCAGCCGTGCCCTGTCGCATGCGGCCCTGCCGAAATTAAGGATGACAAGCGCAACCTCGCCGTTTAAATACCGAAGGCAGGCATATATTCCGGTCCCCCGAAGCCCGTAAAGATGGGTGTTGACCCACATAAGGTCATAGAAGCTGCCTTTGCTGAAAAGCTTCTCTCTGCAAAGCCCGATAATTCCGGCATAGGTTTTTCTCAGCTCAGCCATGCCGGCCGGAAGGCCACCCCCGTCAAACCTGCCGTGATTCATCCATTTCTGGTGATTGGGGACAACCCAGTAGTCAAAGATGGTAGTGCGCCCGTCATCGCCGCTGAAACCGCTCGGGCCCTCGGCAGGCTCTCCGACCTCCTGTCCCGAATATATCAGAAGCGGCCCCGAATTCATTGTAGCAGCAAGAACCATACCCGGAATGGCCTTCCAGGGATCGCCTGCAAAGAACCTGGAGGCAATTCGCTGCTCATCATGATTTTCGAGGAACCGCAGCATGTATTTTTCCAGATCGCCCAGCCGCTGCCAGCACCATGTGAGGGACCTGGTGTCGGCTTTGCCCTCTATTATATTCCGGGTAACATCATAAAAGTCCATCTTATCATAAAGATAATCAAACCGGCCGGTTTCAATATAATCCCTGTAAAGGTCAGGCTGGTATATTTCAGCAATGAACAACAAATCAGGAAACTGGCTTTTCACTGAAGGAATAAGCCAGCTCCAGAATTCCAGGGGCACCATTTCTGCCATATCGGCCCTGAAACCGTCTGCTTTTTTGCCGGCCCAGAAAAGTATGACAGATTTCATCTTTTGCCACAGGGGAGGGACGGGGTCGAAATGTTTCCGCCGTCCGTTCATGTAGTCTACCCCGTAATTCAGCTTAACCGTCTCGTACCAGTCCCCGCCCCCCGGATCATTCCGAAAGCAGTCGTTTCCGGTAGCCCTGGCAGGAAATTCCCTATATTTTTCAGGATTTTTTCTGTATTCGGTAATTGACGCCTTGTCATACAGCTCATCCGGCAGCTTCAGTTCCTGCCCGGGCAGGTAATAAAAATCATTGCCGGCCCGGAAGGATTCCCCGGCGTCGTCATTCATTCCGAAATCATCGATTCCCGGATGGGATGACGCGGCATCGGATCCATAAATCCTGGCCACATGATTCGGCACAAAATCGATTATCACCTTCAGGCCTGCCTTATGGGTCCGATCCACAAGGCTTTCGAATTCCTGCATCCGCTGTGCCACGTCATTTGCCAGATCGGGGTCGACATCGAAATAATCCTTTATGGCATAGGGCGATCCTGCGCGCCCCTTGACAATCTCAGGGTAATCATTGATAATGCCGAAATCTGAATAATCCGCTGCTACGGCATGTTCAATGACCCCGGTATACCAGACATGGGTGACACCAAAATCCCTCAGCGAATTCAGCGCTGTTTCGGTTATATCGTCAAATTTGCCGCATCCGTTCTGACTGATGGTCCCGTAGGATCTGACCTGCTCGTTCCGGTTTCCGAAAAGACGCACAAATATCTGGTAAATTACCGGTTTCATTCTATGGTATGAATTTTATATACCCCCCGGCCATCCGGGAAAAAAATGAATGCAAACCTAAATGATTTTTCATTAAGTTCAATAACTCTTTTTAACTGGTTTTTGCCGGTCTTCCTCAAACCGTTATATGACGGCTATTATTGATCCAGATGGTGCCCGGTGTTAAATAAACATTGCCATCCGGAAGATGTTTAGATAAATATCCCGGTTTTTATAATTTTGCATTTTTAATTTACTGCTGTGCAATCGGAAATCATTCTTAACCAGATATTCATCCTGAGCATTATTGTAATCATTGGTGTAATTGCCACAAAAGCCGGTATAATAAGGGAATCATTGAAAGACGGCATCGCCGCCCTGGTTGTCAACATCACCCTCCCGTTTCTAATTTTCAGCTCTTTTACCGCTCTTGACATCACTATAGAATTATTGAGGAACGGCCTGCTGGTTATAATCATGACATATGTTTCGTTATTCCTGCTGCTGCTCTCAGGCCGTGCAACATCAGCCGCACTCAGACTGGAAAGGGAAACTTCCTCCATACATGTCCTCCATACTGCCTTCGGAAATATTGTGTTTCTCGGATTTCCCCTGATCAACGCCTTGTTTCCCGGCGGCCAGGCGCTTTTTTATGCCACACTGTTCTATCTTGCCTCCACTTCGGTAATGTGGACAGTAGGGGTGAACATACTCAACTATTCCTCTCCGCCGGATATCCGGCAGAAGATCAAAAACCTGGTCAATCCGAATACAATCGCCTTCATTGCAGGCATTATCTTTATGTTGTCGGGGATTGCAATTCCTCCGGTTTTGGATATCCCATTTACCGGCCTTGGCCAGACAACCAGCTACCTGTCGATGATCTATATCGGGAGCATGCTTGCCGGGACCAGCATTCACAATGTTTTCAGGCGCCGTGAAGCATATGTTTTATCGGTCAACAAAATGGTGATCACGCCGGTAGTGCTTATAATCCTGTTCCGTCTCCTGCTCAATGCCTTTTCGGTGGAAATGGATCCGGTAGCCTTTGCGGTGGTTATTATCCAGGCGGGCACGCCGTGTATGGCAATTATAGTTGTACTGGCAAGACAGTTCAATGCGGACGAAGTCCATGCAACGGAAAATGTTTTTATCTCAACAATACTTAGTTTATTTACCCTTCCTTTTCTTTACTGGCTGATAGAGGCAATTAAATTTTAATCCGATATCACGCTCCTTGCTGATATTTCATAATGTTTAACCCGGCTTAACATAATTATCATGGCTGATCTTACACTTACAACCCCGGCTCTGCTGTTCTCGGCGATCTCGCTATTGCTGCTTGCCTTTACCAACCGCTTCCTTGCCCTCGCCACCCTGGTCAGGGGCCTGCATGCCAAATACAAGGAAAATCCCGATGAGCTGTTGTTCGGCCAGATAAAAAACCTGCGATTGCGACTGAATCTCATCAGGCACATGCAAATTTACGGCATCACCAGCCTTCTCCTGTGTGTTGTTTGCATGTTCCTTATTTACGTGAGCTACATGCTGATTGCCATTTATGTCTTCGGCCTTGCGCTTCTGCTGCTTATCGGCTCGCTGGGGATTTCAATATGGGAGATCCAGATATCGGTA
>SKQJ01000212.1 GCA_007119075.1 Bacteroidales bacterium
CTGGTGATTTTGCTTGTCCTTCTGGCGCTTGCATGGTATATCATTTACTTTTAAGTCACGATTACCCCTGAAAATGGCAGACATAATTCAGTTGCTCCCCGATTCAGTCGCGAACCAGATTGCAGCAGGAGAAGTTATCCAGAGGCCGGCATCGGTCATAAAGGAACTGGTAGAAAATTCGGTAGATGCCGGGAGCACTTCCATAAAGGTCATTGTCAGGGATGCGGGGAAAAACCTCATCCAGGTTATTGACAACGGCTCCGGCATGAGCGAAACCGATGCAAGGCTTGCATGCGAACGCCACGCAACTTCCAAGATCAGGGCCGCCGACGATCTGTTTGCCATACAGACTTTGGGGTTCAGGGGGGAGGCGCTGGCATCGGTAGCTGCGATAGCAGAGCTTGAGATACAGACCAGGCGCCCGGAAGATGAGGTGGGAACCCTGGTTGAGATCAAAGGCTCGAGATTTATCAGGCAGGAGGCCGTTGCATGCCCGACAGGGTGCAGGATAAGCATCAAAAACCTGTTTTTTAATATACCGGCCCGCAGAAAATTTCTCAAGGCAAATTCGACGGAGCTTAAACATATCATAACTGAATTCCAGCGAATAGCGCTGGGACACCCCGGCGTCGAATTCTCCCTTCAGCACGAGGGCACAGAGCTGTACCATTTGCCTCCCGCAAATCACCGACAAAGAATAATCCATGTTTTCGGAAAGAACATCAATCAGCAGCTTATTGAGATCGATACCCGGACAAGCCTGGTGAACGTTGGCGGATTCATCGCAAAGCCCGAATACGCCAAAAAATCGCCCGGTGAACAGTTTTTCTTTTTAAACAACAGGTTCATGCGGCACCCCTATTTCAACAAGGCAGTTACGCTTGCCTTTGACAGGATAATTGCCCCGGACGTCCTGCCCTCTTATTTTATATACTTTTCAGTCAGCCCTGATTCGGTCGACGTGAACATCCACCCTACCAAAACTGAGATAAAATTCGAGAATGAAAAGGCCGTATGGCAGATATTGATGGCATCTGTCAGGGAATCTCTTGGAAAATTCAACATCGTGCCCTCGATCGATTTCAACACTGAAGGAAAGATCGACATTCCCGTCCCCGGAAGGGACAAAATACCTGTTTCACCGGAAATCCCGGTAAATCCCGATTTCAATCCCTTTAATACGGGAGGTCCCTCCCCGCGGCCGGCCCGGCAGGCTTCCGGAAGCCGCTATGGAAACTGGCAGGAGCTTTACAGGAACTTTGAATCCGATAACTCCGGCTCCGGTGCCGGCCAGGCAGAAATCAGCCTGCCCCGGGAAGAAGGCCACGGAGAAAGTCCGGGAAAGACCGGCTCGGCTCTGTTCAGTCCGGTACTGCTGCAGCTGAAGAACAGGTACATTTTGTCTCCGGTAAAATCGGGGCTCATGATGATTGACCAGAAAAGGGCCCATGAAAGGATCCTTTTTGAAAAATTCATGAAATCTGTCCGCTCCGGATCATTTGTCGCCCAGCAGCAGCTTTACCCGGTCAACCTGGAACTTACCCCCCCGGATTATCTGCTGGTAAAGGAACTTGCCGGTGAGCTGGCCGGATTCGGGTTTGATATCAGGGATTTCGGGCCCAACAGCATTCTGATCTCGGGCTGCCCGGTCGATACCGGCCATGCCGACCCCGCCGGAATGATAAAGACCCTTCTCGAAGAATATAAGGCATCCGGATCTTCCTTCAAAAAAAGTCCCGGTGAAAAAATTGCCCGGAACCTGGCAAGATCCTCTGCCGTCCATTATGGAAAATCCCTTACCAGAGAAGAGATGCAGGAAATAATCGACAGACTGTTTGCCTGCGGGACGCCCAATTATTCCCCTGACGGGGAACCGGTCATCGCTATTGTCAGCAACGAGGAAATCGAGAAAAAATTCAGGCAGTGACACAGCGGGAAACGGCCGGCCGCATCGTGAAAGCACGCATATGAGTTATTTGGCATCATTTGATTACTTTTGTATCCGAACAGCAGGGAGGATCGAATTAAACATATACGGCCCGATCCTGTTATATATTAAATAAATATAGATACCCATGATTACCGGAAGGCTGGGAGGAATTCCGCTTGTTGTAAAAAACCTGCTCATTATAAACGCACTGATGCTGTTTGCCGATTTTATCGCGGCCGGCACCTTTGATATTCATCTTACCCGGATACTCGGACTGTATTATTTTGAATCGGAATATTTCCGGCCCTACCAAATCGTGACACACATGTTTATGCACGGGGGACTGGCGCACCTGTTCTTCAATATGTTTGCATTGTGGATGTTCGGAAGGGTGCTGGAAACTGTGTGGGGCAGCCAGCGCTTCCTTATCTATTATTTCGTCACGGGGCTCGGAGCGGCGGCATTGCATACTTTTGTAAATTACCTGGAGATCTCTTCGATGATGGCCTCAGCCCAGGAGTTTATGAATCATCCTACGCCGGAGCTTTTCGCCGCTTTTATAGACGACCATATCACAAGGCCCAGAAGGGAGGTTTACGATTTTATCATACGCTGGTCTGATAATCCTGAAAATTCTGCCTATATCTCCCAGGCCGTCAATATGGTCCGGAACAGTGTGACCGCACAGATGAATATTCCCACAGTGGGAGCTTCCGGGGCCGTATTCGGCGTTCTGCTTGCATTTGGCATGTTGTTTCCGAATACCCGGCTTTTGCTGCTCTTTCCTCCAATCCCCATCAAGGCCAAATATTTTGTAATAGCCTACGGCCTTCTGGAACTTTATCTCGGCCTGACGCGTCCCGGAAGCAATATCGCCCACTTTGCCCATCTGGGCGGAATGCTTTTCGGGTTCCTGCTTATCAGGTACTGGAATCGCAACACAAGAAAATTTTACTGACTTCCGTTGGACAATTGATAAACAAATTTAATTAAGCAAGCTACAGAAGGAACATATGTCGGTCATTGAAGAAATCAAGGAATCATTTAAAACAGGAAGCGTCCTTACCAAGCTTATTTATGTAAACCTGGGGGTTTTCGTTGCCGTGAAATTAGTCCAGGTGGTCTTTTTCCTGTTTGGCGCAGGCGAAGCGGCGACCTTTACGATCATTCACTGGCTGGCTGTTCCGGCCGGCATATCTGAGCTGATAACCCGCCCATGGACGATATTCACTTACATGTTCCTGCATGAGGGATTTCTTCACATCCTTTTCAATATACTGTGGCTTTACTGGTTCGGGAGAATATTCCTGGAATACCTGGATGGGAGAAAGCTTTTCGGAGTCTATATACTGGGTGGGCTGGCCGGCGCATTTCTTTATATCCTTGCATTTAACCTGTTTCCCGCTTTCAGCCAGATACTGCCTGTCGCCCGCGCCCTGGGAGCATCGGCGGCAGTGCTGGCGATTGTCATCTCCATTTCTGTCTATGTGCCCAACTACACGATCACCCTGTTGTTCCTGGGCCCTGTAAAACTTAAATATATAGCTGCCGTCATGGTGGTGCTGGACATAATCAGCATAGCCGGCGCCAACCCCGGAGGCCATATCGCCCATCTCGGCGGGGCGCTTTTCGGGTGGTTTTATATCAGGCAGTACAGGCAGGGCACCGATCTTACCCGTGGAGTGACCGTCGTTTCACAAAAGATCGTCTCGTGGTTCAAGCCCCCGGCCAAAATGAAGGTTGAATACAAAAAAACCGCAAGCGATCACGATTACCTTATGCAAAAGGCCGAAAGGCAAAAACGGATTGACGATATACTTGACAAGATCTCCAAATCCGGATATGACAGTCTGACGAAAGAGGAAAAAGAGATCCTTTTCCGCATAAGCAACAAGCCCTGAACCTGCCGTTTACTAAAGACATAATCTTTTCCGCATAAGCAACAAGCCCTGACCTTACTGTCCTGAACTAAAGAGCTATCCTTTTCCGCATAAGCAACAAGCCCTGACCGTTA
>SKQJ01000379.1 GCA_007119075.1 Bacteroidales bacterium
GAAAGCAGGGTGTCATTTGCTGCAACCGGGGAATTTTCCGTCAGGGCAGGAGCCGGTTGCGATATTGTATCGGAAAGCAGGGTGTCATTTGCTGCTGGCGGGGAATTGTCTGACAGGGCAGGAGCCGCGCTTTCCCCCTCATTTTCAGGGTCGAGCCTGATATCCGGTGAGTCAGGCGGGGCAATATCCGGGCCGGTTATCTGTACCCATGAGCGCAGCGTGTCGGCATGCAGATAAAGAGTGTCATTCTCAAAAAACTGGATGAACAATGCCCTGTCCGTCACAAATACCTGCTCCGGTTCTCTCATAAACCACCCGTACTCGCCCCTTATGACAATATTTTCTATGGTGTCCGTAACGGAAAGGTCCCTGAAGGCCTCACCCAGACCATTCCTGTTATCGAACCAGAGGCTGTCGGCCGAAAGTATCTGGTTGTTGTTTGTTATCCTGGCATTTTCATTGAACTGCGCGATATCGGTTTTTGTATTGTACCAGCCGTTTTCACAGTAAATATTCGTTTCATCGCCGATTATGGTGGTGGGGCCCAGGAAATATACCACTTCCGTTACAGTATTGTATTTCAGTGTATCGGAATTGATGATATAGTCGGGATTGGTGATTTTGACGCTGTCCTGGAAATAAAACAGCTTTTCATTTGTAAAGTAGTATCCTTTAATGCTTTCCAGCCTGTTATCGCCGTTAATCACTACCCCCCTGTTGGGATAATATCCATATTCGTCGCGAAGGTTAAAATCCAGGTATTCAGTGGTGAGGGTGGTTTCGTTATCCATAAGACGGACATTCTGCCTTACCTCTGCATATCTCCTGTTGCCGTGGTAGATTATCCTGTCTCCGTAGAGGTGGAGGGTATCGCCCTGATTTATATGAACATTGCCGAATGCATATACCATGTTGGTACTGGAAAACCGGTGGGCGCTGTCGCATCGCATAAGCACATCCTCATGACGCAGCAGAACATCGCCCAGCAGGCGGATACCATCGGAATCCATGCCCGGGTAAGGGGCTTCCATACTTTCCGCATTCAGTATATTGATCTGGGCGGGCTTTTTCTGCCCCTCCTGTGATGTGATATTGGCGGAAACTATAAAAAGCAGACCGATCAGACATGATAAAACATATCGGTTCATTTGCGGTTTCCTATCTTTTCACCCACTGATGATCGGTAAAGCTGCAATTCCTGTAAGCTTCATCAATCCTTATGTAGGTCTGGGTTTTTCTTTCCGCGACCCACTCATCGAGTATTCTCATCATTTTCTGATTCAATGCCATTTCCTTCAGGTGGGCATAGTCATCCTTCAGGTTTGCCCTGTGGGGAGCTGTCTGGGAACTCAGCTGCAGCAGTTTGTAGAAAACCCTGCCCTGCGCATCGGTCGATTCAAGGGGGCCGGCTACTTCACCTACCCGCAGGTCTCTCACAGCCTGGAACTGGACCGGGTTAAGCTGGTCAAGCTCGAATTTTGAGCCTCCGGTATGGGGATTGACAACCAGTCCGCCGCTCATCCTGGTTTCATCATCCTCGGTATGCATTATGGCTGCCATCCTGAAATTGATTGTATCGGTACGGATTGCAGCAGCCAGGCTGTCAAGGAAGGATCTTGATTCTGTCTTTGCCTGGTCGGTGGCGGCCGGCCGCATAAGGATATGCCTTACGTTGACCTGTTCTCCGCGGCGGTCAATGAGCTGAACGATATGAAATCCATATTCCGTTTCAAAAACAGGAGAAACCCTGTCCTCCTTAAGCGAAAAGGCAACATTGGCAAATTCGGGGACCAGTTCTGCGCGGCTCATGTAGCCCAGCTCGCCGCCTCTCCGTGCGGATCCGGGATCTTCCGAATACAATACGGCCATAGTGGTAAAGCTTTCACCGTTTATGATCCTCTGTCTTATCTCGTTGAGCCTCTGTCTTACCCTGAAATTTTCCGCTTCGCTGAATTCAGGGTATTTAACGATCCTTCGTATTTCCACATGGGAAGGAATCATGGGGATTTCATCCTTGGGAAGATTATTGAAAAAACGCCTTACCTCGGCCGGAGTGACGGTAACCCTGCCGATTATCTCTTCCTGCATATACTGGGTAACCAGCTGTTCCCGGACCACATCCCTGAAGTCTTCCTTTATCTCCAGAATACTTTTGTTATAATAATTCTCGAGGTTTTCTTCCGAACCGATCTGCTGGATAAAAAATTGCAGTCTCCGGTTAAGCTCCATTTCAACTTCGCCGGGAGTAACCTCGATGGAATCGATAATAGCCTGGTTAAGAAGCAGTTTTTGAACAAGGTGCCTTTCAAGCAGCTCACACCTTGAATTCGGTGTGGGTGAATAACCCTGTGCCTGCATTTGCATCAGCTCGTTTTCCAGATCGGATTGCAGGATCACACTGTTGCCCACAACCGCCACTACCCGGTCAAGGACCCTTTGCTGGCCATTCAGGGCAAGATTGCCCGAAACGGCAAAAAGGACCGGCATGCAGATAGCTATTAAATAAATTTTCCTGATCATCAATGTATGTTTACTGAAAATATTGAAAATAATTTTTGCTTGACCCCTCGGCCATGACACTTTTCTCCAGTTCATTTAAAAACTTAATTTTCCTTTGGTTTAGTATAATTGTTTTGATTTTCCGGCTCGCCAGGGAAAGAGGCATCTGGCTGCGGACGGGAAGGTAACCTGTTATTCCTATGAAGTACTGGTACTCGTCATCGCTGACGGATATATGGTCCAGACCCGGTATACCGCCCGGCGGTTCCCGGGATCCGGAAGGCAGATTTCCAAATACATCATTAATATATGCCCATTCATCGCCGAAAAACAGGTGCTCTCCGGAATACCGGGCAGCATAGTTTTCAAGCCGGATCAGATCGTTATCGCCGCGGAACCACGCAAGCAACCGGTCCCGATCGGGGGCCGAAAGTGGGATTTTCATGTAGATCCCGGTTATCGCAGGCCTGTCGAGAACGAAATTGCCGGGATTGGTGTCATAATAATTGTTAATCTCGTTCATTGATACTATAGTATCCATATTTTGCCCCAGCAGATATTGCTGGTATTTGTGGATCAACAGGGATGCCCTGAAACTTTCGACCTGTTTTTCGACATTTTTATCACCGCCGGGCAGGTTGTTCTCCGCAAGCCTGAGATACAGCTGGTTGCGTATCCACCTCTCAATGAATTGTCTGGCGATCCTGGTGCTGTCGGCCTGATCTATATTTGCAGGAAATATACCGGCCAGATCTTCCCTGTAAAGATACGAACCAAGTGCCCTTGCAACGGGTTCCTGCTGCTGCCGGCTCACGTCTTCGCAGGCAAAAATGACGGCTGCTGTAAATACAACCAGGACCGATATCCTCATTGTTGACCGGCCTGTTTAAGTGTCGACAGAACCTCTTTATTTACCGACACCTGGTATTTTTCCCGCAATTCATTGACCCAGATCCCTTCAAGGTAATCCTGGTAGTCGGCAATTATGCGGCCTCTTGCCTCGTCCAGGGTTCTGGGTTCGGGTTCGAGGATTTCATGAATCAGGACAACCTTATAGGTTCCATCGACACTGTGAATATCCGAAACACCTTCATCCCATTCAATCCTGTCAATAAGATCATTGTCGCCCGATGAAAAGATCCCGTGTCTGTAGGTGACCGCATCTTCCCCTGCCCGCCGGTTGATCCGTCCGACAACCCACTCATCGTCCCTGCCGGAAAACCAGCTGCTTCTCCTGGCCCTCCACCTGGCCCTTCTGGCAAGACGGCTTTCATCGGTGGCATAAATGCTTGCCGAGAGTCTTTCATCCCACATATAGCTATCGGCATTGTTTTCATAAAATTCGGCAAGACCTGTACTGTCGGCCATTGCCCTGGTCCATATTTTCCGGTTTGAGATTTCGTAAAGCAGCATGCCGTC
>SKQJ01000204.1 GCA_007119075.1 Bacteroidales bacterium
AGTCAATTTTTTTCATCCGTCTGTGTGTATTTTGACTTCGTCGATTACCCATGCAATTCATTGCACTTTGTTGGATTTTCAATTGATGGGAAATTCGGATAAAAAAAATTCATGTACATTTCTCCTGTAATAAAAGAAGCCAAAATTTTGTCCAAAAAATACAAAATTTTGACTTACAGGAGGAACCGCTCCGCTTTAACATAAAATTTTTTCATCCGTCTGTGTGTAATTTCGGCTGAAAAAATTTAATGTATATTTGTGATCACCAAAAAAAAAGGAGATGTCTGCCAGAATTTTATGGTCATCGGTTCCCTGTTTAGCTTTTATGTTTCCCGCCCAGGGCCAGAACCGGAGATCAGCTCCTTACGAGATTTACGGAGGAATGACCCTTTCGAACTCACAAAACCCAGCTCAACTTTCATAAAAACCGGTTAACATAATGAGAACAAAAGCCATAGTATTCTTATTGATTATTTTTGGAACGCAGGTCCGCGCCAGCGAGAAAATCGATGCGGGCATCTTTGCCGGCACATCTTACTACATGGGCAATATCAATCCCTCGAGGCATTTTTACAGCCTGTCTCCTGCCGGCGGATTGCTGGTAAAGTACAATTTCAATGAGCATTATTCCCTGAGAACAAATTTCAATTTCGGCCAGTTCAGGGCAGACGATCTGGATTTTGAGAATATCCTGCATCAAAGCCGGGGTGCCGTATTCGTTAACAATTTTTATGATCTCTCCCTGCAGGGAGAATTTAATTTTCAGCCTTTCAGGGTAACGATGTTCAGAAGACCTCTAAGCCCCTATCTAACAGCTGGTCTGGCTTACACCTTTGTTGCCGGGACCATGGATCAGGCCTCGTCATATGTGAATATTCCTTTCGGGGGAGGAATTAAATACGGGATCAGCCGGAAAATTACTATAGGAATGGAATGGATTTTGAAAAAGAGTTTTACGGATAACATCGACGGAGTAAAAAGTTTCGGACAATATGGGTCACCTTCTTGGGTTCATAACAATGATTGGGTATCTTTGGCCGGAATTTTTTTGACAGTAAGACCGTTTGAACGGCGTGGAGACTGTCCTGTTTACAAGAATTAACAATTTTTATGACCGAACTCAAAGATCAGATTGACACTTCAAGGCTGCCCTGTCATATTGCCATAATAATGGATGGCAACGGGCGCTGGGCCAGAGAAAGGGGATCACACCGCATCTTCGGCCACCAGAGCGGAATTACCGCCGTCCGGGAAACGGTTGAAGGTGCCGGAGAACTGGGAGTAAAATACCTGACTCTTTACGCTTTTTCAAAGGAAAACTGGTGCCGGCCGCAGGAAGAAATAGAGGCGCTTATGAGCCTTATGGTCTCTACCATTAATTCAGAAACGGAAACACTAATTAAAAACAATGTCCGTTTATTGGTTATCGGAGATATGCATAATCTCCCGGACTATATTACGGCGAAACTTGCAGAGGTCACCGCTATTACACGGAACAACAGCGGACTGACGCTGATTATCGCCCTGAGCTACGGCGCGAGATGGGAAATTGCCGATGCGGCAAAACGCATAGCAGAAGATGTTGTTTCGGGAAAGATCGACAAGTCAAAAATAAATGAAACCATGTTTTCCGAGTATCTTCTCACAAGGTTTGTCCCTGACCCCGAACTTCTTATACGCACAAGCGGGGAATACAGGATAAGCAATTTTTTACTCTGGCAGATTGCCTACACGGAGCTGTTTTTTTCGGACACGCTATGGCCTGATTTCAGGAAGAACCATTTGTATGAAGCAATAATAGATTACCAGAAAAGGGAAAGAAGGTTTGGAAAGACGAGCGAACAAATTAATCTGTAATAAACAATATATAATATAATGTATAAAAGAATTGCAACATATATCGGCGGACTGGTCATGTTGCTGTTTTGGACCGCTCCCGCCGGACTGTCGCAGACCGACACGACTGCAGGTGCCAGGTTCAGCCCGGTGATCGACTATGCCTCGCTCCCGGTCATCGACTATTCCCGTCCGAGGGATTATGTGATCAGCGAAGTGACAATCTCCGGCCTTGAGTACCTGGATGCCGATGTTGTCAGGAGCATGTCCGGACTGATACCCGGCAGGAGAATTACCGTGCCGGGCGATGATATCACCGATGCCATTCAGAAATTATGGGATCATGGCCTGTTCTCCGATGTCAAGATCACGGCCACCAGGATGCAGGGAACAGAGATTGACCTTGACATCATGCTCCGGGAGCCTCCGAGGCTTTCGGCTCTGAATATCCAGGGCCTCAGGAGGTCTGAGCTCAGGGATATCGAGGAAAAGCTGCGGCTGAGAAGCGGCCGGCAGGTGACTGAAAACGTGATCAGCAACAGCAAGGATATTATCCGCAGGCATTTTGTTGAAAAAGGCTTTTTCAATACCAGCGTGGATATACGTATCGAAGATGACCCCCGTACCCCTAACACGGTCTTCATGAATATCGATGTCGATAAAAATGAAAGGGTACGCATATCTGAAGTCTATTTTGAAGGCAACCGGCACTTTACCGACAGGAGGCTTCAGCGCGTCATGAAAAACACAAGGGAACGGAGCCTGAGAAATATATTCAAGTCTTCAAAGTATGTAGGAGCCGATTTCCGCGAAGACAAGGAAAGCCTTATCCGGTTCTATAACGAACACGGATTCCGCGATGCGGTGATCCTTTCGGATACCCTGTACCATACCGATGACGACCGGATCAATATCGCCATCACCCTGGATGAAGGCAACCCTTATTACTTCAGGGACATTACATGGATCGGCAACACCAAGTACCCCGATGAGTACCTGGCTGCCGTGCTTAATATCCAGAGAGGAGACATTTACGATCCGACCAGGCTTCAGAACAGGCTGAGGAATGATGAAGATGCCGTAAGCTCAATTTACCTGGATGACGGTTACCTCTTTTTCAGTGTCAACGAAGTTGAGGTCGGCGTCGACAATGACTCGATAGACCTGGAAATGAGGATTCGCGAAGGAGACCAGGCAAGAATCAACATGATACTGATAACCGGCAATACAAAGACCAATGAGCGGGTTATACGCCGGGAGCTCCGGACAAAGCCCGGCCAGCTTTTCAGCAAGTCAGCCCTTATGCGTTCCCACAGGGAACTTGCCAGTTTGGGGCATTTCGATCCCGAGAGGATCGGGATAAACCCGCTGCCAAATCCCGCCGAGGGAACCGTCGATATAGAATATGTCGTTGAGGAACGGGCCAACGACCAGCTTGAAATATCTGGAGGCTGGGGTGCAGGGATGCTTATAGGCACGCTCGGGGTCAGGTTTTCCAATTTTTCCACCAGGAATATTTTCAACAGGGAAGCCTGGCGGCCTTTGCCTTCGGGCGACGGTCAAACGCTCAGCATCCGGGCCCAATCGAACGGAAGCTATTACCAGGCCTATAACCTGACCTTTGTAGAGCCATACCTTGGCGGAACCAGGCCCAACTCGCTGTCTTTCTCACTGTTTCATACTATTCAGACCAACAGGTATAACAGGAACGTGCAGGACTGGTCATCGATAAATATTTCGGGTGCATCCCTGGGTATGGGACGGAGGCTGAACTGGCCCGACGACTTTTTTACCCTTTACAATGAGGTCAGTTACCAGCATTACAATCTGAACGACTGGTTCGGTCAGTTTATGTTCCAGGACGGCCAGTCCAACAACCTTAGCCTGCGTACAAGCTTTGGAAGGAATTCGGTCGACCAGCCGATATATCCCAGGAGGGGCAACTCATTCAACCTTACGCTGCAGGTGACCCCGCCATATTCGCTGCTCAGCGGCAGGGATTTCTCCGATATGCCGGCAACCGAGAAATACAGATGGATAGAATACCATAAATGGACATTCAAAAGCAACTGGTATACCAG
>SKQJ01000148.1 GCA_007119075.1 Bacteroidales bacterium
TATCAACCGCCGCACTTATGATAATCTGCTGAAAGCCGGGTTTGATCCCTCAGACATCGACGTTGAATATTTATGGTCGGATATTGTTTTGTTTTTTCGGATATCCAATAATAAACCATAGAAATAATGACGTCCGTAAGTTTTGCGGCAAAGGCACAAATTTTAAATTAGCCTCTGGTTTTGTGTTTTTGATTTTTCGGTTCAACATGGATGGTTGCCGAAATATTTAATTCCCTGAATATCCTGTTCTCTATTTCGGTGGCAATTTCATGTCCGTTATGGACATCCATATTGTCATCCACCTTTATGTGAAATGTGAGTTCCTTATGATCGATATAATTATGAAGATGGTAATGATGAGGCATGACGTCCTCATGATATGAATTCTCAATTATCGATTCCACCTGCCTGATCAGTTCCGGATCGGGGCTTTCGCCCAGCAGCTTATTGACTGCCTCCTTCATTATTTCAAACACGGCATACAGCAACAAAAGCGAAACCAGGCCTCCAAGAATGCTGTCGATCCACCAGAAACGGTCGGCAAAGAAAATTGCTGCAAGTATAACTCCGGAAGTCAATGCATCCGACTGATGGTGCCAGCCATCCGCCCTTACAGCAGAATTCCCGCTTTTACGGGCCACCCTGAAAGCGTATTGTGCCAGCCAGGCTTTTACCAGGAGAGAAACTGCGGTAACGACAATAGCGATCAATCCGAAATCGGCAGTCTGGCCTGCAATAAAACGGTCGATGGAATCCCTGATGAAATTATATGCTATCACGGCCAGGAAAAAACCAATAAAAATGGCGGTTATGGGTTCCCATCTGCCATGTCCGAAAGGATGGTCTTTATCGGGCTTTTCTGAAGCCAGCCTGGAGCCGATAATTACAATGAAAGAACTCAGTGAATCGGATATTGTATGCCAGGCATCGGCAATAAGAGCTATCGAGCCGGAAACAATCCCGGCCCATAATTTTATCCCGAATAAACCGGTGTTTACAATTATCGCAATTATCCCTTCCCTGTAACCTGCCCTGACTTTATCCATTCAACCTGTTTTATACACACCCTTGTTGTAGAGAAACAGACTTCACTCAACTGTTTAAGCTAAAGTTACAAAAAGCTTTGATTTTTTGTATTACAACTTCACCCACTCTTTAAGTCCAAGGTCAATTTCCGGCATGGAGGCTTCCATAGCCTCCTCGTAGACAACCATGGCTGTGCCGAGGGCGGTGGCGTTTTCGATTTCCGAGGTATATATCCGTTTGTTGCCAAGCTTGTCTGCAAGCATTCTCAGGAATATCTCATTTTTCGCAAAGCCTCCTGATATAAAAACAGTTTTTGTGTCATCGTTTTCAGGAAGGATAAAGTTTATGGATTTCACGCATAGAGAAGCAAGATCCAGTACCAGCCTGTGATAGGCTTCTTCCAGGCCTGAAAAATCCGCAAGGCTGACTTCTCGGTCAACATAGTCCTCAGGCACACCGTTTTTAAAAAATACTTCCCCGCTGCCGGAGAGCCGCCTTATAAGCTCCTTGTCAGGGGCGATATTCCTGTATGCCTGCTTATCTGCGTTAAAATGGGCGTTGATGCGGTCCAGGTTCACGTCATGGATATGGCCCATGAAGAGACGGGATGACTTTACCGGTTTCCGGTTGATGCTCATGTAAGCGAGGCAGTCGTTTTCAAGCTGTTCTCCCGTAAGCGGTTCATGATTGAACGGGTTCATGTTGATGCACCAGGTGCCTGTCGACAGAAGAATGAATTTCTCAGAACTCTTCATTATATAGGGCGCAAGCGATGCAGAACTGTCATGAATGCCCGTGCCGGCCATGAATTTGAATTTTCCGTCAATTAAAGGGAAGGTGATTTTGCAGGAAACGGGATCCGGCAGACTGATCCCCTCATCTTCCAGCCAGGGATGATAAGCCATATTATCGAAATCCCACATGGCGGTATGGCAGCCTGTCGAGGTATGTTCGGAAACTGTTTTCCCGGTGAGCAGATGGCTGAAATACTGCGGAAAATGCAGTATGTTCCTGACAGCAGAAAATAGTGCAGGCCTTGTTTTTTTCAGCCATAGTATCTGCAGTCCCGAATTCAGAAAACCCAGGGCAGGAGAAGCGGTCCGGCGCGAAAATTCTTCCACTCCCCCGAACCGCTCATATAAGCCGGCAGCTATTCCCCCGGGCATTGGTTTAAGATAATTATAGGCGGGAGTCAGCGCCTTCCCCGCATCGTCAAGATACATAAGCGTGGCTCCGTATGTAGCGAAATTAACGGCCTTCACCCTGTACTTGGAATTGCCCTCAAACCAATGGAGCGTTTCAGTGATCCAGTCTTCTATTTTTCCGACATCATCACATTCAAAACCCTCTTCATCTTTTATTTCAGGAAATTTGGTTTCCTGCTCAAAAACCAGGTCAAGATTTCTGTCGAATAACAGGATCTTTTTGTTTGTTTTGCCGATATCAAAAACGGCTATGGTTTCTGTCATAGGTATTATATATGGCTAGCGGGCGAACAGAACTTCCTTTTCGTATTTCTGTACCTCGGCGATATAGTCCTGCCCGGCCGGCACATCTTCCGACAGACAATAATAATCCCATACAGCTCCAAAAGGCATCGATTTAGCCTCTTCCAGCAGTGCCAGTCTCTCGAAATACTGACCATTATCGTCGTATTCACGAAGTTTCGGCAACGGGCTTAACAGAGCCAGCATAATGGCCTTCTGGGCAGCTCTTACACCCGTCACATAAGCACCGATCCTGTTGATGGAGGCATCAAAAAAGTCGAGTCCGATATTTACGTTGTCCAGCCTGCCGGCCCAGACAATCTCTTCAAACAAAGACCTGACTTCATCGCTGAGCGTCACGACATGATCGCTGTCCCACCTGATAGGGCGTGTAACATGGAGCAGAAGTTCCGGAATGAACTGAAATACGGCCGATATCTTATCCGATACCTGTTCGGTGGGATGGAAATGGCCTATATCCAGGCACAGCATCATTTTGTTTGCAACGGCATAGCCAAGGTAGAACTCATGAGACCCTACCGTAAATGCTTCCAGTCCGATGCCGAAGAGCTTTGCCTCGACGGCATCTGCCATATATGACGGATCCATTTTGGCAGCCATGATCTTGTCGAGCGAATCCTTAAGGTGCGCCCTGTGCCTGAACCGGTTTACCGTAATATCCTTGGAGCCGTCGGCGATCCAGATATTGTGTATGCAGCGCGACCCAAGTTCCTTCCCGAAATAAGCCGAAATTTCACGGCATCGCCTGACATGCTCGATCCAGAATTCGCGTATTGCGGGATCGTTGTCAGACAGGGTAAAGCCCGAATCCGATTTGGGATGCGAAAACAGGGTGCAGTTGAAGTCCATGCCGATACCCAGCTCTTTTGCCCATGAAACCCAGCTCTCAAAATGTTCGGGCCCGATCTCGTCCCTGTCGGCCTTTCCTGCACGAAAATCACCGTATATTGCATGGAGATTGAGTCTTTGCCTGCCTGGCAGAAGCGACATCGATTTCTCTATGTCCTGCCTGGCCTGTTCGATGGTTCTTGCTTTTCCCGGATAGTTCCCTGTTGCCTGGATACCGCCAGTGAGAACCCCGTCGGGATTTTCAAAGCCTGTAACATCGTCTGCCTGCCAGCAATGCATGCTTATTGCCGTCGAGTTCATTTTTCCAAGCACTGCATCAGTGTCGACGCCCATTTCGGCGTAACGGTCTTTGGCAATCTCATATGCCTTTTCTATGCTTTCCTTTTTAATCATAGTTTCTTTTTTTAAGGGGTTAACGGGTTTTTTTCAGGTTTTCGGAGCATCAGTTTTTACGGGGTCCAGATTTCCAGCCCTAAAGATACAATTCTTATCCAAGATAAAACATCTCTTCAAGAGGGATGGTTACGGGGGA
>SKQJ01000403.1 GCA_007119075.1 Bacteroidales bacterium
GCGGGATCATGCTGCCCCTGGCCCGGTTTTCCCGGTTCCTGTTGCTTTTGCGGCGCGGGATCACGCTGCCCCTGGCCCGGTTTTCCCGGTTCCTCTCCCTTTAACGGCCGGCTTGAACCGGGTTCAGAGTTTTTTTTTTCGGCGGTATTCTGACCGCACAGCTGAACCAGGCAAAGCTCCACATGAAGTCTCTGGTTTTTGCTTGCCCTGAAGGAAAGATCGCAATGGTTTGTCAATGCCAGGCTGTTTATGAGCAGTTCCGGGCTGCACGATTTTGATTGGGCCCCGTATCTCTTGCGGGTGGTCTCACCGGCTTCCAGCAGGCCCAGGGTCGCCTCGTCGCGGCATACAAGAAGATCGCGGAAATGGCTGCTCAGACCGTTGATAAAGTTATGCCCGTCAAATCCCTTGTCGAGCACTTCATCGAATATCAGCAGTGCCGAGGAAACGTCCCCGCCTAATATTGATTCGGTGACCCTGAAATAATAATCATAATCCAGGACGTTAAGGTTGTCTATTACGTTCTTGTAGCTGATTTTGCCTGAGGAAAAGCTTGCTATCAGATCGAAGATGGAAAGGGCGTCGCGCATGGCGCCGTCAGCTTTCTGTGCAATAACATTCAGTCCCTCGCTTTCTGTTTCTATGTTTTCTGCACTGGCAATGGTTTCCAGATGGGCAACGATGTCTTCTATTTTGATTCTGTTGAAATCGAATATCTGGCATCTTGAAAGGATAGTAGGAATAATCTTGTGCTTTTCGGTAGTGGCAAGAATAAAAATGGCGTGGGACGGAGGTTCCTCAAGCGTTTTCAGGAATGCGTTGAAAGCGTTTGAAGAGAGCATATGGACCTCGTCAATTATATAAACGCTGTATTTTCCTACCTGTGGAGGAATCCTTACCTGATCGATAAGCGTCCTGATATCTTCCACCGAATTGTTGGAGGCTGCATCCAGCTCATGGATATTATATGAGCGGGAGGTATTGAATGACCGGCATGATTCACATTCATTGCAGGCTTCAACAGCATCGGTTATGTTGAAGCAGTTGATTGTTTTGGCAAATATCCTGGCACAGGTTGTTTTGCCGATTCCCCTGGGGCCGCAAAAAAGGTAGGCATGGGCGAGCTGCCTGACCCGGATCGCATTCCTGAGGGTTGTGGTTATGGATGGCTGCCCGATTACATTCTCAAATGTTTCGGGACGGTATTTTCGCGCACTTACTATATAGTTTTCCATGAACTTTTTCAGGATTGAAGCTTGTCGGCAAAGATAGAAAAATATGCCATGTTTGGAAAATATTGAATTTCCATTTATGAACATTAGCTTATATATTCGCACCTTGACCGAATCCGGAAGAGATCAGTCGTCCCGATTATAAAAGCCTGAATCTGAAGACATGCGCACATTGCTTATAGGCAGTATAATCCTTATAATGTTCCAGGGCGATTTTGCCGCCTATGGAGCGGGCAGGGATACCCTGGCAGGCCCGCCCAGGCTTAAAATGATAATTCCCGGGGTTGCAGGGCTCGCTGCCGCTTCCTTTATAGCGGATAATCATCTGATCGGCTTTTTCAGGTCTAACCAGACCGGTTTCCTGGATTCAGCCTCTGATTTTACCGACATGGGCGGAGAAAAAAGGATCGTGGTGCCCGCTCTTTTGCTCACATACGGTTCTGCCCGTTTTCTGTTCAGGGATGAAAAGCTGCATACCGCATCCCTTAACGCCATCCAGTCGGTTATCGTGACTGCCATAGCCACGGAGGGGACAAAGATTGTCACCGGGCGGGCACGCCCCTTTACCGGTGAAGGGGCATATGCTTTCCAGCCGTTTCCCGGCGGAGTGGACAGGTTTAAATCGCTGCCCTCCGGGCATGCCTCGCTGGCATTTGCCCTGTTTACGCCTTTTGCCGAAACCTACAGCCGATGGATATACATCGTGCCCGCTTCTGTTGCTGCAGGCAGGGTTTACCAGGACAAGCACTGGGTGTCGGACGTGCTTTTGGGCGGGGGGTTCGGACTGGTCAGCGGCATATTGTTTACGCACCATCCGAAGGTGCAGATAATACCTTCCGGGATAAGGGTCTACTTTTGAAGAAATTCCGGTTCAGTCTCCGCTTCTTCAAAATAATAGTCATCGTCGCCGGCAGTCTGGCCCGACTGCTTTATTTCAATTACCCTTCCTGACTTTTCGGCGACTATCCCGTTTTCAAGCACAATTATTATTTTCCCGAGAAAAGCCGGGTGGCCGTCAGAAACAAAATGGGGGTTGCCGCCTGCCTGGGCAATAAGAACGGAATTTTCCACCAGGGCCTCCTCAAGCAAATCGTGGGAATGCCCCCCGATTATGATATCAAAATGGGGAAACTCTTCTGCCAGGGATCTGTCCCTTCTGAGTCCGAGATGGGTGAGAGCGACAAACACCTCGGAAGAATCCCGAAGCCATAGATATTTATTGACGGTTTCCGGCACACCGAGCTCCATTGCCCCTTCAGCACCCCCGGAAGTCAGTCCCAGCACGGCAACCTTTCGATTGGTCGAGGTGTTCAGCATTACATAATCTTCAAAGGAAGGCAGGCCCGTAGTTGTGACTTCCACATTGGCCGCCAGCAGGGGGAATGAGGCGGCTTCCAGTGCAATGCGGGTGTAAGGTTCATGGTACGCCAGCTCATGGTTGCCGGGGGTCATAAGGTCGTAGCCCAGATCGTTCATGGTGCTGACCATCAGCAGCGCTCTTTCTCCGTACCATTCGGGGTTTCTCATAAACCGGCCGTTCACGATCCATCGCATGGGATGGCGCACGAAAATATCGCCTGCATCGAAAAGGAACACATCGTCATATTTTTTCCTGATTCCGTCGATGGCCAGGGCAAGCTCTTCGGTGTTGTTGAGTGTGAAGTGCAGGTCATTGGTGTGGAGAATGACGATTTTCTCTGTAACGGGGTAGGTAATTTCGAGTTTTTTCGTAGCTGTCTCTTCCGTTGTGCGGGCGGGGATAAAAACCCTTCCGATTCCTTCTTGTCCTTTGACTTCCAGTATGTGTGACATATCACCAGACAGCGAGAAATGAAACTCTCCGCCGGTTGAGGTATAAGCGGTATCGGCCGCTGAAGCGGGGAAGGAGGATGGATCAGGATAAAGAATGAGCTGCATATTCGCCAGCGGCGCGCCCTCACTGCCGGAAACGATGCCCGAAAGAGCGGCGGTGCCTTTGCCTGATGATAAAACTGATACCGGCAAGATTGACAGTATAAATATAAACATCGATATTGCCAGGTAGCCGGGATAAAAAATATTCAGCCGCATGCTTATTTTTTTTAGCTTTGGGGTTACAAATATCAGGAACATTAACAACAAAATTCAATGTTTTGTTGTGCGATGTATTCAAGATCACAGTCCATACGATCTGTAACACTTATTTACAAAAGTTTTGATATATGCATAAAAGAGGATTTGCAAGCGATAATAATTCAGGAGTGCACCCTGAAGTTCTGGAAGCCATGAAAAACGTTAATTCCGGGCATGTGCGGGCATACGGCGACGATCCCCACACTGCCGGGGCCATCAATAATATCAGGAGCCATTTTGGCGAGGGGGCGGATGTTTTTTTCGTGTTTACGGGAACCGGGGCAAATGCGCTGGGGCTCAAGGCAGCAACAGAAAGCTGGAATTCAATAATCTGTGCCGACACTGCACATATACACTGTGATGAATGCGGTGCCCCCGAATATTTTACGGGCTGTAAGCTGCTGACAACCGCAACACCGGATGGCAAGCTCACGGTCGAACTGGTAAAGCGGCATATGCAAGGATTTGATTTTGAGCATCATTCCCAGCCTGGCGTGATATCCGTTACACAGGCCACGGAAATGGGAACAGTTTATGCCCCCGGGGAGATAAGGGAAATTTCAGA
>SKQJ01000115.1 GCA_007119075.1 Bacteroidales bacterium
CAAAATCAAATATGACAGGACGGATATCATCTCCGGAGCTGCTTTCTACCTGCCATATATTATCCTTTACCTTTTCCACCTTGTCGGCGCCGGGAATTTTCTCAAGTTCCCCGGGGTCCGGCTCACGGTCGAACTCAACGGTTACCAGCTGTTTTTTAAGACGGCTGAGCCTGGTTATATTTTCCCTTGTATCATTGGCAACAATGCGACCTGACTTGATAATGATGATCCTGTCGCATATTGCCTCTACCTCCTGCATGATATGGGTCGAAAGCATGACGGTCTTCTTTTCCCCGGCAGTGGCGATCAGGTTGCGTATTTCCACTATCTGGTTAGGATCAAGTCCGCCGGTAGGCTCATCCAGTATCAGTACATCCGGGTCGTTTATAAGAGCCTGGGCAAGGCCTACCCGCTGCCTGTAGCCTTTTGACAGCTCGGCGATCTTTTTGTGTTTTTCCCTCGTAAGCCCGGTAATCTCAATGAGTTCGTCAACCTTCCCGGCGGCGTTGCCCATCTTGTAGAGCCGGGCGACGAAACGGAGGTATTCCCTGACGTACATATCCGTATAAAGCGGATTGTTTTCTGGCAGATAGCCTATCCTTTCCCTGACCGAAAGGGAATCTTCCATCACATCTGTTCCATTTACCATCACTTTGCCCGAGGTAGCAGGTATAATGCCTGTAATTATGCGCATCATGGTAGTCTTCCCGGCCCCGTTCGGTCCGAGAAAACCCAGCACCTCTCCGTTTCCGGCCTTAAAGGAGACATCATCAAGTGCAAGCTGCTCCCCGTATTTCTTTGTAACGTTTATTACTTCGACAGGCATGGGCAAAATTTACGGCTAAATTATAAAATTCCCGGAACTTTATACCTGGCGCTTTTCTTGCCGGCAGGAACCCCGGGCGGGATCTCGTTTCAATAATACCCCCCGCCGTCAGGGAAAAGCGGCTGCAGATTATTAGTTAAAAAATTCCTATCTTACAGGTAGATTATGTCGCTCTCATTTTCAAAACGGGAAAAAACCGCAAAAACACCGGCTAAAATCAGTACGGACCATGGAACTGGAATATGAAAAACTAATTGCCCCGCCGGGCACCATAATAAGGCTGAGCGATTACGATACAGCTTATACCGGGGACTTTGAATCCCCAAAAAAAGCCAAAAAAAAACTCAGGAAGGATATAAAAAAGACTTCCCGGCTGCAAGACAGGCTTTTTGCAGCCAACCGCCACTCGGTGCTGATAATTTTCCAGGCCATGGATGCGGCTGGCAAAGACGGCACGATAAAGCATGTCATGTCGGGAGTCAATCCGCAGGGATGCCAGGTTCACTCTTTCAGGACCCCTTCACAGGAGGAACTCGACCATGATTTCCTCTGGCGAACCACGAGGCGGATGCCCCGCAGAGGGAAGATAGGCATATTTAACCGCTCTTACTACGAGGAAGTCCTTATTACAAGGGTCCATCCGGAATACATCCTGAAACAGAACATACCCGGCATAGTTGATACGGGCGATATAACCGAAGAATTCTGGGAAAACCGTTTTGCCCATATCAATAATTTCGAGAAACACCAGACCGACAGCGGGACGATAATCCTGAAATTTTTCCTTCACCTTTCAAAGGATGAACAAAAAGCCAGGTTCCTTGCCCGGATCAACAAATCGAAAAAGAACTGGAAATTCACCATAAATGACATTGAGGAGAGAAAGATGTGGGATGCCTACCAGGTGGCCTTTGAAAAAGCCATCAACAGGACATCGACAAGCTGGGCCCCGTGGCACATCATACCGGCCGATCACAAATGGTTTATGCGGATGGCTGTCTGCGATATCCTTGCCGCCGCCCTCGAAAAGCTTGATCTGAAATACCCGCAGGTCGATGCCAGGCAGAAAAGACAGCTGCAGGAGGCCAAAAAAATGCTGCTCAGCGAGGAAAACCAGCTTTCAATTCCCGGTGCCTGACCGCTGCGGCCCTTAATACATGACCGAGCTTATGGATGACACCCCAACCCTCGGATTCACCGCCATTACCGGAATGCGGGCGCTGTTGGCGATTATTTCCTGTTCCGGCACTCCAAGAATATAATCGGTCATATCGATCCCCTTGGTGGTGGTTATAATGATCAGGTCAGCGCTTATCTCCTGGGCAAAAGAAATTGTCTCCCTGGCAAAGCTCCCCGCTTTATTCCCTGTATGTATTTCATAGTCGATCATGTTCTGGGACAGGTAGCGAACGGCAAAATTCTGATTGATGTTTATTTTCCTGATAATTGATTTGTCGGTGACAGGCGGCCTGAAAAGGTGGATCTTCGAATTGAAATATTTGCCGAGGTAAATTGCCCAGTAGAGCTTTTCCCTTGATTCAGCCTTGAAATCGATCGGGAACACAATATCGGTGAACCGGTGCTTTTCAGTAGGCTTGTCCTGCACAACAAGGAAAGGGACTTTGCTTTTCACGATCACTTTCAGCGCCCAGCTGCCGGTGAGCTTCTGCATGCCTCTTATCCCATGGGTTCCCATAATCACCATGCGGGCATCATTATCGGTTGCAAATTTCCCGATAGTATTGAAGATAGTGCCGGCCAGAACTTCAAAATCGATCTCCATGCCGTGCCTGCCTGAAAATTCATTGCACACAAACTGAAGCATGGACCGGGCTTTTTCGACCCGGGCTTCGCTTCCGGAACCGTCTTCAACAATATGCAGCAGCCGGATGGGTGAATCGGTGTATTTCGCTACTCTCACAGCATGGGCGACGGCATTGTCCGAAACCGGCGTAAAGTCGTAGGTTACAAGAATTTCTTTGTCTTTTTTATGCATGATAAAAAGAAATTAAAATGAAAAATCCCCTGGGTCGAAACTTGACATGAACAAACCATGCGGGTTAATGAAACAAGCCCTCCGTCAAAGCTGCCCGCATGGCAGAACAGAAATGGCTAAAGCTGTTTACGAGATATTGGTCCAAAAAGTTTATTTTTGCACTATCTTTTTTTAAACAATACATGAACATGAGCCTAAAAAGCAGGACTAAGATCAAAGACGCGCTATTTTCAGAAGAATTTGACAGGGATATTACGGTAAAAGGATGGGTTAGAACCCGCCGGGGCAATAAGAAAATCGCTTTCATTGCCCTCAATGACGGCTCCACAATAAACAACATCCAGATCGTAGCAGATATTTCCGATTTTCCCGAAGAGCTGATCAGGCAGATCACTACCGGGGCCTGCATTTCAGTAACGGGCAAGCTTGTCCCTTCCGCCGGAAGCGGTCAGAAAGTGGAAATTACAGCTAAAGCCATTGAGCTTTACGGAGCTGCCGATCCGGCAACCTATCCCCTGCAGAAAAAGGGTCATTCGCTTGAATTTCTTCGGGAAATTGCCCATCTGAGACCGCGCACAAATACCTTCGGCGCCATATTCAGGCTGCGCCACGCGATGTCTTATGCAATCCACAAATATTTCAACGATATCGGTTTCTTTTATCTCCATACGCCCATTATTACCGGATCCGATGCAGAAGGGGCCGGAGAAATGTTCAGGGTTACAACGCTGGATATGCTGAACCCCCCGAAAAGCGAGGATGGCAGGATCAACTACAGGGAGGATTTTTTCGGAAGGGAAACCAATCTCACCGTATCCGGACAGCTTGAAGGGGAGCTCGGCGCACTGGCTTTATCAGAAATATATACTTTCGGTCCCACATTCAGGGCCGAAAACTCCAATACGCCCAGGCATCTGGCTGAATTCTGGATGATAGAGCCGGAGATGGCATTCTATGACATAGAAGACAATATGGACCTGGCAGAAGATTTTCTTAAATATCTTACCGCATATGCCCTCCGGCACTGCCACGACGATCTTGTATTCCTGAACAACATGTATGACAATGATCTCCTGAACAGGCTC
>SKQJ01000264.1 GCA_007119075.1 Bacteroidales bacterium
CAGCAAATTGCTATAGGTGATCAGAGAGTTTTTAATATTACTATGGAGGAAGATGTGCTTGCTCTTGAAGAACTTGTTGTAGTCGGATATGGTACACAACGAAGAGTTAATCTCACAGGAAGTTTATCAATTATTGAAAGTGAAGAACTACAGGAGATAGCGGTCCCCCAAATTTCACAAGGGCTTATGGGGAGATCTCCGGGTGTATTCATTTATAATCATTCCGGACAGCCTGGCGAAAATAATACTCTCCTAAATGTAAGGGGTTTTGGCGAACCTCTTATTATTGTTGATGGATCTCCGGTTTCTGCTTCCTACATGAATAATCTTGAACCCGGGGATATTGAGAGTTTTAATGTCCTTAAAGATGCATCTGCTGCGGCAATTTACGGTGCAAGGGCAGGCAATGGGGTAATTCTTATCACAACAAAACGTGGCAGGGTTTCCGCACCTGAGTTTAGTTATAGTGGACATTATAGTCAGCAGTTTTTTACCATGATCCCTGAAAGAGTGGGATCATACGAATATGCTGCAATGTATAATGTAGGGCTTGCTATTACTGAAGGAGGCAATCCGATGTGGACTGAAGAGGAGGTCCAGAAATTTAGAGATGGCTCTGACCCCATTAATTATCCTAACACGGACTGGTGGCGGGAGACACTAAAAGATAATACTCCTCTGCACCAGCATAACTTAAGTGTAAGGGGGGGGACGGATAGGGTTAGATACTTTGGCTCCCTTGGGTTTATGAATGAAAAAGGTATGCATGTGTCAGACGATATCAATCATGATCGCTTTTCACTTCGCTCAAATATTGATGTAGCGCTTACTTCAAGACTTGATATAGGCATTGATATTTCCTTGACTAATCAGGATTACATCGGACCGAGCCATACACTTGAGGGCGCCCAGCCATGGTTTTTATTTGATGGAGTAATGTCAAGGATCTGGCGTTCCCGCCCTTTTGCCAGAAATTATGATCATCCCGATCCTCAATATCTTACCGCGATGCTAGGAGGATTGACTGTAAGTCCATATCATCTCGGTTTCATTGACCGGGTCGGGTTTAATGAATGGAACAGGTTGTTTGGATTTGCCAAACTCAATGCATCCTACGATCTGCCTTATGGTTTTGGGGTAAGGGCAATATTTGACCTAAACCGCACTTATTACAGGGATCGTTTAAGACATTTGGAAGGAAGAATGTATGACCGTGACGAAGAGACCGGTCAGTATATTTACAGACGATCGATTGCTTCCTATAATATATTACAGGAGACGAACAGCATTAACAACAATCTCAACCAGCAATATTTCCTTACATGGGACAGATCTTTTGAAAACCATGAGCTGAATGCATTGTTCGTTCATGAAAGGCTGTATGATCATTATGATTATCTCTATGGCTCACGAAGAGATTTCGAATTTCCCCTGAATTACCTTTTTGCAGGTCCTGATGCTAACAAAGATAACCAGGGTTATGCAACAGAAGGTGGACGGGAGTCATATATTACCAGACTTAATTATATTCTCTTGGGCCGGTATTTATTCGAGTATACAGGCCGTTGGGACGGGTCACCTAAATTTCCCGCCGATTCGAGATGGGGGTTTTTCCCTTCTGCCTCCGTTGGATGGTTAATTTCACAAGAAGGATTTATGGACGGCATCAACCATATTGTCCCAAACCTGAAACTCCGTGCTTCACATGGTAGACTTGGGTACGATGCTGCGGGAGCCTTTCAGTATCTTTCAACTTTCTCAATCCGGTCCAGATATATGTATCAAAATCAACTGGCCTCGGGCATTCGTGCAGATGCTTTACCCAATCCCGGCATAACATGGGAGAAAATGACGACTTCAAACGTAGGTCTGGATATAAGTCTGTTTTCCAATCGGTTGCTGGATCTTAGCATAGACTACTTTTACCGGTTGCGAACAGATGTCCTTGGTACCCGAATTCTTGCCGTACCCGATGTTGTCGGAGCAACTCTGCCACGGGAGAACATCAATGAATATGATAACAGAGGCTGGGAGTTTATTGCGGTTCACCGGAATAATGTAGGAGAAGTGAATTACAGGATTGGTGGGAATATATCAACTAACAGGGAAAAGCTCGTTTACCGGGATCAGGCAGAATACGCTACAATGGAAGCTTACCGCCGGGGCAATATGATTGGAGAATGGACCGATAGGCTATGGACATACCCAACTGATGGCCTCTTCAAATCACAGGAGGAAATAGATAATTGGGCTGATATTGATGGTCAGGGCAACCGAACAATTCAGATTGGAGATATTAAATATGTAGATTATAATGGTGATGGGCGAATTACTCCAGAAGATATGATAGTTGCCGGAAGAGGATCCATGCCAAGGTTGATATATGGGATTGATTTCTCCTTATCATGGAACAATTTTGATTTTATGATGCTTTGGCAGGGAGCCGGTTTATATACTATGAATTTGAGGCAACATATTCAATTTACCTCACCATTCTGGGCTTCAAACACTCCGCTTATGTATATGTACGAAAATATGTATACACCTGAGAATCCATGGATGCCGGCCAATACTGAAGGCGCTACATGGCCCAGGTACGGGACCGATGCCTTTAACAGGTCTCATACAAACTATAACCGGGGTAGTCAGTTCTGGTTAGAGGATGGAGCCTATGTCAGGCTTAAGAATGTTCAATTAGGCTATAATATTCCCTCTGGTTATTTAACTCCTATGGGGATTAATAATTTAAAAATTTATGTGTCCGGTTATAACTTACTTACGATTAGTAAGTTTAAAGACATTGTCGATCCGGAGATACATCGCTCTCCCGCCCAGGAGTTTGGTGCCTATTATCCTACAATGGCCAATATGGCATTTGGGGTTCAAATGAATTTTTAAATTTAAAAATAGACAGAATTATGAAAAAAATTAAATATATATTGTTTTTATCGCTTTTCATCAGCTTTTCATGTGGTGAAGACGTATTTGAACTGACGCCTCTGGATAAAATATCAGATGCTGACGTTTGGAATGACCCGGCGCTCATGCGGAGTTATTTGACCGATGTTTATCAGAAACTCCCCTTCAATAACAGACTTGCACAAGGTAGGGGTACTCTTGATACCAGAACAGACATAGGAACAACAAATGTAGGTAATCTTAATGCTGAAACATCAGGTGCTGTTTCCCGCACCCATGATGCGCGGCCGTTTTGGCGGTACGATATCATCCGTGAACTTAACATTTTCCTTGAAAGACTTGTCGATGCTGAAATTCCACAGATGGAAAAAAATCAGTTTGAAGGAGAAGCAAGGGTCTTGCGTGCTATGGTTTATTACGAAAAACAAATCAGGTATGGAGGGGTCCCTCTGGTTGATGTCCCATTAAATCCTTTTGCACCGATCGATCAGAAGTATACTCTTCGCAGCACAGAGGAACAAATTGCTGATTTTATTGACAATGACCTTAGCCTGGCTATCCAGTTATTATCTGAAGATACCAGGCCTCTTGGAAGAATAAATAAATGGACAGCCTATGCTTTCAAGGCCAGGGCTAATCTGTATTCGGCATCTATCGCAAAGTACGGTAATGTTCAGATCAATGGTTTGGTAGGTATACCTTCAGCCAGGGCGAATGAATTTTATAATAACGCCTCAAATGCTGCAAATACTGTTATACAATCAGGCAAGTATGAACTTTTTAACCAGCATGATGACAAATCTGAAAATTACAGGCTGCTTTTTGTTACTGCAGATAATAGTGAGGCGATATTTTCAAAACTCTATGACGGGGTAATACTATCTCATCAGCATAATATTCATCATTTGCCACCGAGTATTGCCGGAGGTCATGGTGCGTTTTCAAATCCCCTCTATGATTATATTGTAGCTACTGAAAAAATCGATGGTTCAACCGATCCGCCGCTTATTGGGCCGGAGCATTTGTATAATTCTGCTTATCAGGCGTTTGAGGACCGAGATCCCAGAATCCATGCCGTGGTATTTTTCGACGGGGATGTATTTGCTGGTCACGAGATAAGAACTTATGAAGGAATAGATCCAAGTCCGGTACCAAATCCAAGTAATATTCTGAGCACTTATGGGGAAACTTATAATGGGATTCCACAGGTTGCAGAAGATTCCAGGCTTATGCCCTTTGACGATAAGTCTCCCAGGTCCGGTCTGATGTTGAAGAAAAACATGAGCGATAATGTTTTTCAGGCTTATGTTGGAACTCCCTGGATCGAATTAAGGCTAGGTGAGGTATATCTGATCAGGGCCGAGGCTGAATTTGAACTTGGCAACCTTGAGGAGGCAGCAACTGCTTTAAATGCAACACGTGAAAGAGCGGGGATGAGCCTTGTTGATGCAAGTACAATTTCTCTGGATCGTGTCCGTACTGAAAGGATGTCAGAACTGGCCTGGGAAGAACAAAGATGGTGGGATCTGAGAAGATGGCGTATTGCCGAAGAAGTGCTTAACATCCGCACAATGCAGGGTTTAAGAACAATTCTCCATTACGAGACAGGACAATATTATTTCTTGCCTGTTGATGCAGAGCCATTTGCCCGGACATTCAGCCCCGAACACTATTATAATCCCATAACTGATCAAAGAAGAAATAATAATCCGGATTTATTGGAAAATCCCGGGTATTAAGAGAAATTTAAAATATAAGATATTATGAAAAAATTAATTTCAATAAGATATTCTGCAACTGGTCTGGCTGTAATGCTTCTGTTTTTGGCCAGTTGTGTAGATCCAATATACGATTATGGCTACGATGGCGAGCTTACCGGAAGTATTTTAGATCCCAATGGGAATATTGTTTCGGGAGATATTAAGGTCGCTACGTTTGCAGTGCATGCCCATGGAGAACTCGATCATGATCCTATGGTGTTAAGAATTAAAGGTGATGGCACCTATGCTAACACCAAACTTTACCCTCAATCATATGAAGTCAGCCTTGTCGGGCCTTTTATTGAATCACCGGTTCCACCGGTGACTGTAGATTTGACCGGTGGTAAAAAAATCGAAAAAGATTTTACTGTTACCCCGTTTCTGACAATTTCTGAACCTTCAATCGCTGGAAATCCATCCTCAAATCAGATAAGTGTTAATTACACTATCACTGGAAATGGGGGGGAAACTGCTGACATAAGAGAAATTTATGTCAGCACGGTATCATGGCCTACCAGAACCACCGGCTCGGGAGCCGGCTATTTTACCCGGTTAGCCGAATTGGACGATAATCAGGGGACAGCAATAATAGACGGCCTGCAGCCTAATACCCAATATTTTGTCCGCATAGGAGCAAGAGCAGCAGGTCAGGGTTTTTTCAATCACAGCACGCAGATTCCTGTTACTACGGCAAATTAATTTGACTCCAGAAACTTGATGAACCATAATGTTCGATTTTTGGTATGGAATATAAAAAAAAGCTGCATCTACTGATTCATGAAAGATCACCGAAATATTTTACAACTATCGGCATGTTGTAAAAAGTAATCTCATGCTTATTAAGAATCAGTATGCAGATACAAATCCAAATTAAAATCGAACATTTTGGTTTCAAGGTATTATTTCTGTAGCTAACCTGTAAAAATAAATCCATGGTGGCTGTTTTTATCAGGTTCAAACCATTTTTCTACTGTAATGATAATCTCAATTATTTTATCCCTATCCATAATCGGGGTCTCCATTCTGAATTTAGATTCAAATAAAGAACGCAATAATGTGAATGGAGGTGCTATGATCATTTTTGACTCAGATATGGGTCCCGATTATGATGATGTTGGGGCTCTTGCCATGCTGCATGCTTTATCTGACTTTGGTGAGTGTGAAATTTTGGCAACTGTCGTAAGCAACCGGTATCCGGCAAATGCTGCCATAACAGAAGCAATTAACCGATATTTTAAAAGACCGGATATACCTGTTGGCATAGCTGGTAGTAAAGCTCCTTATTTAGCACCATCGAACCACTATACTGATTCCCTGGCACAAATATTTTTAGGTGAAGTGAGATCCTCTGATGAATATCCTTCAAGTTTGGAAATTTATCGGAAAGTTTTATCCGCTCAATCTGATCATAGTGTAACAATCGTTACAATCGGGTTTTTATCAAACATGAAAGAATTGCTTGAGTCCGGACCTGATGAATTTTCTCCCTTTTCGGGTGTTGAACTTATAAGCCGAAAGGTAAAAAAATTGGTGTCGATGGCTGGAATGTTGCCCCAGGGCCGTGAATATAATATTTACAGTCATGCAGAAGCCGGATATTATACATTTGCAAATTGGCCTACTCAAATCCTTCTCAGCGGTTTTGAAGTCGGGAACCATATTTTGACGGGTAAGCCTGTCTCAAAAGCTGATACAATAAATAACCCTGTTGCATGGGCATATAATTATAATTTCAGGACCAGGAATGAAACAAGTCGACAGTCATGGGATCAAACGGCTGTATTGGCAGCAGTCCGGGATCCCGAGAAATATTTTTACGTATGTGGACCAGGGAGATTGATTGTTAATGAGGACGGCTCAAATTTTTGGGATCCGGAAACTGATGCTGGTCATTATTTTCTTGTGCATAAATACCCCTATGAAGTAATTGAGAAGATTCTTGATGATTTAATGGTGCATGAGCCAGATTAGTTATTCGGGAATCCATCCCGGTCACTTGCAGGGGTGACGAATTTTGATTTGAAATATTAATTGAAGAATTTAAAACATCATTATAATGAGATTATTACTTAAATATTTAGTGTTAGGTGGTATTATCCTTTTCTCATATCAGGTTTATGCAATTTCACAAGATGATCCACTTAAAATTATACTTGATACCGATATGGGATCTGATTGTGATGATGCAGGGGCGCTCGCATTGTTACATGTGTATGCCGATCTAGGTCTGGTTGACATAATTGGTTGCATATACAGTTCCGGAAAGGTTCCCTACGGAGCAGGAATAATTGAAGCAATAAATATTTATTATGGAAGGCCTGATATACCCATCGGCGCCTATTATGGAGATGAAGTTGGTGATCCGGTCGATAAAATGACCGCAGGCAAGTTAGTTCGTGATTCTGTTGCATTTGGGAATAGAATTATTCATAATACTGACGCCGAGGAACAAACCCGGCTTAACAGGAAAATGCTTGCCAATAGCGATGATCATAGCATAACATACATTACAATTGGTCACACAAAAGGTCTTTATGAATTGCTCGTTTCCGAACCGGATGAAATTTCTCCGCTATCTGGTCATGAACTGGTAAGCCGCAAAATAGTCAGATGGATCGCAATGGGAGGAGTAGGGGCCATCAATGAAAATCAGGATTTTGTTAATGACTGGAATCTGTTCCGTAATGAAACTGCCATTTACTCAAAATATTTGGCTGAAAACTTCCCCCGGCCGGTTTATTATTCTGATGGCGGGACAAATGTTTTGACAGGAAAATCACTTAAATATACTCCATCCGGGAATATAGTAAGAACGGTTTACAGGGACTGGTTGTGGAGTGTGCAAAAAAGAACCCTGGATGATCAGCGCCCTAGTTGGGACCTGATAGCTGTATATTACGCAGTCGAAGGCTTGGGTGATTTTCTGAAGTATTCCGGAAAAGGCTGGATGGAAATTGATCTTGAAAAAGGCGTACGATGGCGAAAAGGTGAGAGCGATGTCGAACAACATTTTATAGAGCAAAAGACCAATACTAATCAGAGTTTTGCTGATTATTTGAATGAAATGATCGGTAGAACACCTAAATATTACAAATAATTAAACACTTAATATTATGAGAATATTAAAATTCAATTTTTTTCTTACAAGAGGTATTTTATTATCAATAGTTGCTTTGTTGAACCTGAATTTCGCATGCACTGAAGGACTGGGTAGCAATACACAGGATGCCTTCAAGCATCATGTCATATTTGATACAGATGCTAATAACGAGGTTGATGATCAGCATGCACTTGCCTATCTGTTATTTAGTGGCGATTATTTCGCCGTAGAAGGCATTACGGTTAATGCTACAAGCGGACCCGGGGGGTCCCGTGAGCCCTCTCATGTTGCTGAACATTTTGATGAGGCCAGGCGTGTAATGCAGTTATGCGGTGTTTATGATAATATTCCCTTGTTTACAGGTGCTGATGGATCTTTCGAAGAAATCAGGAATTATATTGATGATCCAAATTTTGATGGTCATGAAGCAGTTGATTTTATAATAGAACAAGCTCTCAAAAACAGAGGTCAGGAATTAATCCTTCTTCCGGTAGGTAAACTTACCAATATTGCCCTTGCTTTACTCAAAGAACCTCGTATTGCAGATAATATCAGAATTGTCTGGCTGGGTTCAAATTACCCTCGGCCCGGAGAGCACAACCAATTTTGGGATGTCGAAGCAATGAATTTTATTCTCGATGTCGACGTTCCTTTTGAGATTGTTCTCGTGCGCGGCGGGGATCCCTCCGGGACCGCAGCGGTAAGAGTTACCCAGGCTCAGATTATACACAGGATGCCCGGTAAAGGTCCCAGAATATCGGAACCAGTTACCGGTCGTCATGGCGGTACATTCTATAATTGGGGGGATTATTCGGCAAACCTTTTCGAGATGTACGGCATGGGTGGAAATCCTCCGGGCAGACCTTTGTATGATCAGGCTGCAGTTGCAATAGTTAAAAATCCTGAATGGGCGGAGAATTATGAACATCCCGCTCCTCTGTATGTGGATGGTGAATGGGTAGAAAGGCCCGATAATGAAAGGGTAGTTACTATTTGGGAATGGTTTGATATTTATGGTATAATCAATGATTATTTTGTCACCATGGATAATTATGTCCTGGTTGAGAGGCCATAACCTTTCGGTATTTCTGAAAAGCAATGATTTTTTTATCAAAATATCAAACTATAAATTAATGCAATATGTTCATCATCGATAATTATTCACTTGCTGTTTTTTTTGCTTTCATTACTATGCTTTGCTGGGGCTCATGGGCCAATACACAGAAACTTGCCACCAAACAATGGCCCTTCCAGCTTTTCTACTGGGATTATGCGATCGGAGTTCTCCTTCTCTCTTTGGTGATGGCATTTACTGCGGGAAGTATTGGTGCAGATGGCAGGAGTTTCATCAATGATCTTTCACAGGCTGAATTTTCTTCACTGGGATCGGCATTCCTTGGTGGTGTAGTGTTTAATATTGCCAACATCCTTCTGGTTGCTGCAATTGCAATTGCAGGGATGGCCGTGGCATTTCCGATAGGCATTGGCCTTGCTCTGGCGCTGGGTGTTACTGTCAACTATATAGCCACTCCCCTTGGCAGTCCGGTTATTCTCTTCACAGGTGTTGTTTTCGTGGTCATTGCTATCGTGCTTGATGCCATGGCATATAAAAAGCTTCCATCTAAGGTTGAGTCTACAACAAAAGGCATTGTTGTCTCCCTGTTGGCAGGGTTGCTGATGGGTTTTTTTACCGGTTTGTTGCAGCTTCTATGGCAGGCGACTTTGTCAATCCCGAGGCCGGTAGGCTTACCCCATATACCGCCTCTGTAATTTTCGCGCTGGGTCTTCTTGCTTCCAATTTCATTTGGAACACGATATTCATGTATAAACCCCTTACCGGGGAAAGGGTAACATTTGGTGACTACTTCAAAAAGGGCGACACCAGGCTTCATCTTATCGGGATACTTGGAGGCGTTATATGGAGCCTTGGGTTTACCGTTAACATAATTGCCGCTGAACAGGCAGGTTTTGCTATTTCTTATGGTCTCGGACAGGGTGCCACTATGGTGGCCGCATTCTGGGGTGTATTTATCTGGAAGGAGTTCAAAGGTGCCAGAGGGGTCAATGGGCTTATAACGGCAATGTTCATCTCCTTTATTGTGGGCCTGGGATTGATAATTATAGCAAGGCTCTACTAATACCGTGTGCAAAATGCAGGGTTCACAAAAGGTCATAGAATCATTGATTCCTAAATTAAAAGGTAGTTAGGGTTAATATGAGTACTTATATATTAGTAATCATCCATGTATGGTTAAATATCATTTGTAAATTAATTAAAAATGAGAAATAAAATAGTAGTAGTAGGCAGTTCCAATACTGATATGGTTGTAAAGGTGCCTCACATTCCTGCTCCGGGAGAAACAGTAATGGGGTCTGATCTTCTTACAATCCCTGGAGGTAAGGGGGCCAACCAGGCGGTTGCTGCAGCACGCTCCGGAGGTGCTGTCGTTTTTATTACCTGTGTTTCCGATGATACCTTCGGGATAAACTCAGTTGAAAACTACAAAAAGGATAATATCGACACTTCATATATAAAAGTCAAACCCGGTCTGCATTCGGGTGTTGCACTGATTAATGTCGCTGATGACGGCGAGAACAGTATTGCTGTTGCCCCTGGTGCGAACAGCCATCTTTTGCCCGAGGATATTCTCAATTCCCGGGGAGCATTTGAAGGCGCCGGGGCTATCCTTGCCCAGCTGGAAATACCTCTGGAAACGGTCATCACCTTAGCCCGGCTTGCCGGGGAAATGAGGATACCAATGATCCTCAATCCTGCTCCGGGAGCCAATCTTCCGGCAGATCTCCTGAAAAAAATAGAAATAATTACCCCAAATGAGACTGAGGCGGCAATCCTCACGGAAACAAGGGAAGTTAGTGATGAATCAATCCCTGTCATGGCAAGAACCCTCTACGAAATGGGAATCAAAACTGTGATTATTACTCTTGGAAGCAAGGGAGTATTTCTTTTTAACAGCGAGTTTCAAGGTATAATACCCGGGTATTCTGTAAAGGCAGTTGATACTACGGCAGCCGGCGATGTTTTTAATGGAGCTCTTTCTTCCGCCCTTTCCCAGGGGAAAAAAATGAAGGAAGCAATTGATTTTGCGCAGATGGCAGCCGCAATTTCTGTGACAAGAATGGGGGCACAACCTTCTGCTCCGGACCTGAAAGAGATCAATGAACGGATAAAAAGAAATATTCAGTAAACCTTTAAAAATTTACAAGTATGAGAACAATTAAGTGTTTTAAAGCGCTAATTAAAAGCATTATTCCCGTAAGTATGATTTCCATATCACTCCTTTTTATTGCTTGCTCGCAGGTGCCTCAAAATTCCAGGGAATCAAACTTCAGGCATCATGTAATTATTGATGCCGATGCAAATAATGAGGTGGATGACCAGCATGCAATGGCTTACCTGTTTTTTAGCGGTGATGTGTTTGCCGTGGAAGGAGTAACAGTAAATGCAACCAGTGACCCTCGTGATGCGGTTACATATTCCGACGTCAGGGATCATTATGATGAGGCAAAACGAGTAATGCAGCTTTGCGGGGTTTATGATCATATCCCCCTGCTTTTGGGTGCCCAGGGGTCTTTTGAGGAAATAATGGACCATATCCATGAACCGGAATTTGACGGACACCAAGCTGTCAATTTTATAATTGAACAGGCACTTAAGGCAAGGGAACAGGAACTGATACTCCTGCCCATTGGAAAGTTGACTAATATTGCCCTGGCACTCAAAAAGGAACCTGCAATTGCCAATAATATAAGGATAGTATGGCTGGGATCCAATTATCCGGCACCTGGAGAGCATAATCAGGACTGGTGTATCGGATCAATGAACTATATCCTTGATCAGGATGTCCCTTTCGAGATGGTGACAGTACGTTACGCCGAACCATCCGGAACGACTGCGGTCAGAGTTACCCAGGCCCAGATACTACACAGAATGCCTGGCAAGGGGCCGCGTATATCAGAGCCAGTTATTGGCCGTCATGGGGGTGAATTCTACACCTGGGGTGACTACTCAGCCAATCTTTTTGAAATGTATAATATGGGAGGAAATCCGCCCAGCAGACCACTTTTCGATCAGGCTGCAGTAGCTATTGTGAAGAACCCTGACTGGGCAGAAAGATACGAGCATCCTGCACCAATCTATATTGACAGACAATGGGTTGAAAGGCCTGATAATCCCCGTACAATCACCATATGGGAGTGGTTTGATATTTACGGAATTATAAACGACTATTTTGCTGTAATGGATAATCCTGTCATTGTGCAGAGACCATAGTGAATTTTAACCAGATTCCTTTCCAATCCCTGGAAGCTCTTGTCTTGTTAAAATAGTTATTAAATATTAAAAGAATGAGAATAAAAAAGATGTTAATACTTTTTATAGCATGTTTGTTTTGTGCTTATTCCAGTTCACAGAACTTTCCAGTACTGGATGAAACTTTAAGGCTTAAACAGCTGCAGCCTCCTACCGGGAAAGTCCGTGTAGTACTTGATACGGATGCTTATAATGAAATAGACGACCAGTTTGCCCTGGCTTATGCATATTTATCTCAGGATAGGATAGATTTGGAAGCAGTATATGCCGCACCGTTTTTGAATAATCGCTCTGAAAGTGCGGCTGATGGCATGGAGAAAAGCTATCAGGAAATCTTGAGATTACTTGATATGCTTGGTCATAAATCAACTGATGGTTTTGCATTTAGAGGCTCTGAAAAGTTTCTGGAAGACATTTCTGAACCTATACGAAGCGATGCAGCTTTGGATCTTGTAAAGAGGGCAATGGCAAGCAGCCCTGATGACCCACTGTATGTAGTTCCTGTTGGTGTTATAACAAATATTGCATCTGCTATTTTGATACAACCTGAAATCATTGAAAACATTGTTGTGGTCTGGTTGGGGGGCAACGGTCTGGACTGGCCCAATCAAAGGGAATTTAACCTGAGGCAGGATGTTCTCGCAACTCAGGTAATTCTGGATTCCGGAGTTCCGCTCGTAATAATGCCCTGCAGGCCTGTAGTTTCACATTTTCATACAACCATACCCGAGCTCAGGGAAAATCTAAAAGGCAAAAATGAACTTTCTGATTATTTGCTTGATATTGTTATTGATTATTCCGGCGGCCGTGAGACTTATTCAAAAGTGATATGGGATGTGGTTGCTGTTGCATGGCTTGTAAACCCCTCATGGGTCAGGACCAATCTTGTGCACAGTCCAATATTAACCGATCAGGTTACGTACAGCGTAGATCAGTCACGACATTTTATCCGTATTGCATCAGAATTAAGCCGTGATGCGATTTTCAGGGATTTATTTGAAAAACTTGGTTCTTTATAGCATATTCATTTGAGGTTGGGTTTAGGTTAGGGTGGTTTTTAGGTAGACCCCCGTTCGGTGAAGGTTTGGTAGTTCCTTCAACGGGCGGGGGTTTTTTGCAAGGAACGTTATCCGGGAGTGGCTTTATCAACATCAGTTGACCCTGACACCAGAGTACCTTGACATTGATGTATTTAAAGGGACCGAGTGGGATAATCCTGTGTTTGACGAAAACAAACATTACCTTTGGCCCCTTCCCCTGAACGTTCTGACCCAAAACCCGAATTTCGAACAAAATCCTGGGTGGTAACAGAAATGATATGCTAATTATTATTTACTGTATTGATAAAGCAGGGAATATGAGTTAGGTAGACAGGCCGTGTTCCTTGCTTTGCAGAAAATTAAAGCTATAAAAATTGTGCTCAAATTGATTTCGGTATCATACGGCGCTATTTTGAATGGTCAAACCAGACCGTTGACTCAACGTGAACACCCGCCAGGTCGATGAAACTCATCGCAGAACCTACTTCCTTTCCACCGGAAGTTGCTTCCAGGATTACTAAGGCTAAAAATTAATTATCAAAAATAATGG